>JBAVGI010000182.1:0-12817 GCA_049684755.1 Candidatus Sulfotelmatobacter sp. | reverse complement strand
TCGCCGGGGCGTTCGTACCCGGCCTGGGCGGATTCAAGTGGCCGAAATTCCAGGGTCCGGATTCCATCACGCAGTTCATCGATCACGTTTCGCGCACTGTTGGGAAACATGCTTTCAAATTCGGCGGTGAGATTCACCGCGACGAAGTAAGCGGCGGCGCTTTCGGCAACGCCAGAGGCAGCATCACATTCCTCGGCGGCGTGGCCATACCGACGGGAGCCGGATCCACTGCGCTGGAAGATTTTTTTGCCGGCGATCCTTTCAAAGCATCGGTGCAAGTCGGCGATCCTAAACGAACCATACACAACTGGGCCTATGCCGGATTTGTTCAGGATGATTGGCGCGCTACCAGGACTCTGACGATCAACGCCGGCCTGCGCTACGAATTCAATTCGGTGATCCGCGAAGCTCACAACCTTCTAGGCAATTTCGATCCGAATTCAGCGACCGGATTGATTCAGACTGGTGTGAATGGCGTCAGCGGCCCTTACAACCCGGATCACAAAGACTTCGCCCCACGTTTCGGCTTTGCCTGGGATGTGACGGGTAAAGGAGATACTGTGATCAGAGGCGGAGCTGGCCTGGTGTACGAAACGATAAATTGGGAAGCTCTGCTCGCCTTCAACAACGCTTTCGGTCTCAACAACGTTCCTACTGGAGCCATTATCGACGCCGCAGGTGATACTGCGGGCGGCACAATCACTGCCAGCAATTTGGCAATCCCGCCCGGCATGCCGCAATGGGACAGCGGTGTTCCGATCTATGGAAACAACGTCAGCACCGCGACGCCGAACTGTTACTCAAATCCCTGTCCCATCATGAGTGTGGACCGCAACATCACGACTCCTTACGTGTGGAACTGGACTCTCAACCTACAACACGCGTTTACTCCGAATCTTTCTTTGGAAGTTGCCTATGTGGGGAATCATGGCGGGAATCTCACGGGTATTCGAGATATCAACCAGCCGCCGGTGGGATCGGGCTGGACAACTACGGGAACCGGTGTTGGTTCTCTCAGCGCCTGTCTAGCCAGCGCCCCCGCCTACGACAATTGCGCCGTCGATAGCGGGAATGAGGTAGCTGCAGAGCCATACGCTAAGAAGTTCCCTTACTTGAGCAACATCTTCCAAATGGCGAATGTTTACCGCTCTAACTACGACGGATTACAAGTCACCTTGAATTCGCGGAATTATCACGGGCTCAGCATGGTAGCTGGTTACACCTTCGCCCATGCGCTCGATGACGTAGGCGCAAACTGGGACTTTGGTTACGGTGCGGGCCTGCCTGAGGATTCCTACAACGTTGGGCGAGAATACGGAAACAGCGACTTCGATATGCGGCAACGCTTTACGCTCTCGCTGACTTATGCCATCCCTGGACGAACTGGCTACGGTCAAATGCTCGAGGGCTGGGAACTCAATTCCATCGTGACGCTGCAAACCCCGCAGTTCTGGGGACCGATCGATTTAGGTACTGACGCCAGCGGCGTCGGTCCGCTACCCGTAAGTCCTCCAGCGAATGAGCCAATTCGTTGGAGCTTCTTTGGTAAGCCTTCTGATTTCAAATCAGGTCCGACGCCAATTCCGTATTTTGCCGGAGCTTCGAACGCCACTTGCGCCACGCAGGCGTCGGCGGTGGATGGAGGCACCGCCGGTCCCGCCACGGCGGCGCTGAACCTGTTCGGCTGTTACGCGCAGGGCAATTCGATCATGATTCCTCCGCCGCTCGGCCAGTTCGGCAACATGTCACGCAACACATTTCCCGACTCCGGATTCCGTGATTTCGATCTCTCGGTGGCTAAAAACTGGCATTTCGGAGAGCGTGTCCATGCCCAATTCCGCGCGGAGTTTTTTAACATCCTCAATCATCCGAACTTTGCAAATCCCTACGGCGGGCAGAATGGATTCGGATTGAACGATCCCTCCGTGCAACCCTTCGGTTGTGGATGCGCTACGCCTGACGTTGCCGCCGCCAATCCCGTCATCGGTTCCGGCGGCAGCCGAGCAGTGCAACTCGGATTGAAGTTCACTTTCTAGAAGTTCGGTCACCTGAATTCCAATGCGGCCGGACGCGCTTCTGTCCGGCCTTTTTTGTAACCGCCGCAATATTTCTTGCTGCAAAGAGAAAAGGGCCTAGCTATGAAAATATGCAGTCAGCGCAATTTTGCATTCTTTGTCTTGATATTCTCCACACTTACTTCCATGACAATTCTCGCTCAAAACTCCGAACGCCGCGAACGCAATATCGATGAGATCAGGGTCGAAGCCATTCATCGTGCCGAGGTAGGCCAGTACCCGCTGATCGGACTCGATCCCGCCGATGTGAAGGAGGCTTTTGAAAGCATCCACACCAGCGACAAGGACGAATGGGCCGCGGCATTCATGCACGTCGCCGATCGTTATTTCGATGAAGCGAAATCGCTGGAGAAATCCGATCCCACCAAAGCAAACGCCGATTACATTCGCGCCTGGCGGCTCTATTCCTTCGGACGCTGGCCGATTCCCGCTTCCCCGGGCAAGCAGCGCTCCTATGAAAAAGCCATTGAAGCATTCCTGGCGCACGCGCGTTTCATGGATCCGCCGCTGGAAGTTGTACATATTCCCTTCGAAGGAAAAGAAATCACCGCTTATCTACGCCTGCCAAAGAATGCGAAAGGTCCAGTGCCGCTGGTCATCGCGGTCAACGGACTCGACAGCCGTAAAGAAGATCTCGCGGAAAGCTTTGGCGCAATTCTTCCCTTTGGAGTCGGCTACCTTGCCGTCGATGGTCCGGGCACGGGACAGAATCCGGTCAAGGTAAGTGAAACGGCGGACCGCGTGTTGTCGAAGGTGATCGACTACGCGCAGTCGCGGCCGGAGATCGATAAAAACCGCATCGCCATGCACGGCGTCAGCTGGGGCGCCTATTGGGCCACGAAGATGGCGATCATCGAACGCGCGCGCTTGCGCGGTTGCAGCGCGCAGTCGCCGCCCATCGACAAATTCTTTCAAAAAGATTTTATCGTGAACTCTCTTCTGGGAAATCGCGAATATCTTTTCGATCAGGTGCCTGCGCTCATGAGCATTATGGAAGGCGTGCACTCACTCGATGAGATGGAAGAGTTCATGCCCAAGCTTTCGTTGGTTCACGAGGGACTGCTGGGCAGGCCGATGGCGCCGATGCTCGTTATCGCGGGCGTGCTCGACACGCAGGTCCCTATCGACGATGAATATCTTCTCCTGAGCAAAGGCGACGTGCCCAAGGATGCGTGGGTCAATCCGCGCGGGGGACATCTGGGCCGCCAAGTCGGGGTGTGGCCAGACCCGCTGATCTTCAAGCAAGTCATTATTCCCTGGCTGGTGAAGACGCTCGAAGCTCCCGGGAATTAGAAGAAGAGAAATCCGGTTCGTATCGGGGCATGCCTTCAGGCACGCCGAAAGTCCGTGGCGTTAATGCGCCTTTAGGCGTTGAGTTCCCACATCGAAGCAAGCCGGTGTGTCAGCGACTGAAGGCGCGATTTCAGTTTGCGACGTGTGCGGCATCGCTGAAGCGATGCCCTGATACGAATCCTGGGAGACTGCGGCAGCCGTTCGAGATAACCCATGCTCACTTCAAGCGAAACCGAATTCGAAGCCGACCGCGCCGCTAGCCCGCAGCGCAAGCCTTTCTACGCGTCTCTGTGGGTTCAGGTTCTCATCGCTATGGCGGTTGCCATTGTGTTGGGAGTCATAAGTCCCGGGCGCGCAGTTGGCATGAAACCCCTGGGCGATGCTTTCATCCGGATGATCACCATGATCATCACGATTCTCATTTTCTGCACCGTGGTGACGGGTATCGCGGGTATGCAGAATTTGAAAAAAGTGGGAAGGGTCGGCGGCAAGGCTTTGCTCTACTTTGAAATCGTCTCGACGATCGCGCTGGCGGTGGGACTTATCGTGGGCAATGTTGTTCATCCCGGCAGTGGATTCAATGTAAACGCCGCGACGCTGGATGCTAAATCCGTTGCCGACTATGCCGGGCAGGCCAAAGCGCAGACCGTCACCGAATTCCTGATGCACATCATCCCCACCACAGTGACGGATGCGTTCGCCAAGGGTGACATCCTGCAAGTGGTGTTCATCTCAATTCTGTTTGGCTTTGGTTTGTCCTCGGCGGGACCGCGTGCCAAGCCGATTGTGGCTCTGCTCGAATCGCTGACTCACGTCGTCTTCCGCGTGGTGAACATCCTGATGATCTTCGCGCCGATCGGCGCGTTCGGCGCCATGGCCTTCACCATCGGCAAGTACGGCTTCGCCTCGCTGGGGCCCTTGGTAAAATTAATCGCCACCTTTTGGCTGACATCCATTGCTTTCGTGCTGCTTGTTCTGGGTGCGATTGCCGCGGCCGCCGGATTCAGCATTCTGAGGTTCCTGCTTCACATCAAGGAAGAAATTCTTTTGGTGCTGGCGACGAGTTCCTCGGAAACCGCTTTGCCCACTTTGATGGAGAAACTGGAAAAGCTGGGCTGCTCCCGTTCTCTGGTTGGGTTGGTGATTCCAACCGGATACACCTTCAACACCGATGGCAGCGGTTTGTACATGACACTGGCTGCGCTGTTCGTCGCCCAGGCTACGAACACGCACCTTACTCTGCTGCAACAGTTCACTCTTTTCTCAGTAGCCACTCTGACCTCGAAAGGAGCAAGCGGAGTGCAGGGGGCGTCTTTCATCGCGCTGGTCGCGACCTTGTCGGTGGTCCCGACGATACCAGTTGCGGGCATGGCGCTCATCCTCGGCATCGACCGCTTCATGAGCATGTGCCGTGGGCTGGTAAATATGATCGGCAACGGAGTAGCCACGCTGGTTGTGGCGCGATGGGAAAATGAGTTGAGCAGGCAGGCGCTAAAGGAAAGGCTGGAATGAGTTCAGCGCGAATGGCTACCAGGCCCATTCCGGTCACCCTTTCGTAACCATTCACAGTGCACAATATTTGTGGCAATTTAACATTTATGAAATATCTTTCCAGTAACATCTTTTCAGGAGATGGCTGGCATGGCTTCAGCGCGAGTTCCGAAATCGCTGCCCCTGCAAGTGGCCGCAGTGTGTTTTCGGCGCCAAAGCGCGGAGGTTGAATTCCTGCTGGTGAACACCAACGGTGGAAATAAGTGGACTTTCCCCAAAGGTTCCACCGACGCGCATCTCTCGCACAGCCAGGCCGCCGAACGCGAGGCAGCGGAGGAGGCCGGCGCACTCGGCACTATCGAGCCTCGCCACTTTCATCTTTATATTCACTCCAAGGGCGTGTTCTGGCAGCCGGGGGGAGTTCAGGAATTTGTGGTGAAGGCTTTCCTGATGGAAGTGCACCAGATGCGTCGCACCGATGAACCGATGCGCAATCCAACCTGGTTTGCTGCGGAAGATGCCCGCCGGCGTTTGGCCAAAGGCCGGGAAGTCAAATACGCGCGCGAGTTGGAAGCTGTGATCGATCGGGCGATCGAGCGAATCCAATTTCACAGTGAGTTGTTGGGTAAGTATCCGGAAAGCCGCAACGGGCGCGCCGCCGTGCATTCCTGAATTATTCTGAACAATCGTTCGCTTCGCATATTGTCACTCGTTCTCAGGGCTGAAGCGCACGCGGTCGTGGCTCCGAGCGGCACGGCTAAAGCCGTGCCCTCCCAGACTCGGCAGTCAGATTCTTTCCGGGCACTAAGTACTCGGTACTCGCGACTCAGCACTCGGATGTGAGACGATGAATCCAGCCCATGATTCAGCTTTCTGGCGCCGGAAAACGTTTCGGCCACAAACTTCTTTTTGAAAACACCGACTGGCTCATCACGCCCCGCGACCGCATCGGTCTGGTGGGGGCGAACGGCACCGGCAAGTCCACACTGATGAAGATTCTCGCTGGCCTGGACACGCTCGACTATGGTTCCCTCATAGTTGCCAAAGGCACTACTGCCGGATATCTGCCGCAGGATGGTCTCACTCTTTCCGGACGCACCGTGTTTGCCGAATGTATGGCGGTCTTCACCGAACTGCACGCCATGGAGCGGGAACTAGAGACACTGACTCACCGCATTTCCGAACTCGACCACACCGGCCCCGAGTATGCAGAAGTTGCGAATCGGTATCACAGCTTAGAGCACGAGTTCCGCACCCGGGATGGCTACTCGATCGATGCGGAAGTCGGGAGAGTCTTGATGGGCCTAGGCTTCCAAAAAGAGGACTGGGAGCGCCAGACCGACGAATTTTCCGGCGGCTGGCAAATGCGCCTGGCGCTCGCAAAGTTGCTGCTGCAGAAGCCGAATCTACTCTTGCTGGACGAGCCCACCAACCATCTCGATCTCGAAGCTCGCAACTGGCTGGAAGAATACTTGCACAATTATCCGCACGCCTTTGTACTGATTTCGCACGATCGTTATTTTCTCGATGTGACGGTGAATAAGATCGCGGAAATCTGGAACAAGCGATTCTGGTTCTACACCGGAAATTACGACAAATTTCTGTCTCAGAAAACGCAGCGCAACGAACAGCTACAAGCCGCCTACCGCAATCAGAGAGATCGCATCGAGCAACTGGAAGTATTCATCAACCGCTTCCGCTACCAGGCCACCAAGGCAAAGCAGGTGCAGAGCCGCATCAAAGAACTGGAAAAGATTGAGCGGATCGAGGTTCCGCCGGAAGAGAAGACGATTCACTTTTCCTTTCCGCAGCCGAAACCGAGCGGCCGCATCGTGGCCGAGTTTGAGAATGTCGCCAAGGTTTATCCGGTCACGAAAAAGACCGACTCACGAGCCAGCGCGGAGAAAGAAGTTTTTCGCAACGTTAACTTCATGATCGAGAAGGGCGACCGCATCGCGCTGGTAGGCGTAAATGGCGCGGGCAAGTCGACGCTAATCAAGCTACTCGCGGGCGCTGAACTGCCCACGCGGGGCGAATTTAAACTCGGCCATAACGTCGAAGCCGATTACTTTGCCCAGGACCAATACAAAGAACTCGACGCCGGCGCGCGAATGATCGACGATCTGGGCGCAGCTTCCCCACGCTCCACGCAAACCGAATTGCGCAGCCTGCTCGGCTGTTTTTTATTTTCCGAAGACGATGTATTCAAGAAGATCGGAGTGCTCTCCGGCGGTGAGCGCGGCCGTTACGCTCTGCTCCGCCTGCTGTTGCACCCGGCGAATTTCCTGCTGCTCGATGAACCTACCAATCATCTGGATCTGCGCGCCAAAGACGTTTTACTGGGCGCTCTAATGGACTACACGGGCACGGTCGTTTTCGTGTCGCACGACCGTTACTTTATCGACAAACTAGCGACGCGAGTTTTCGAAATCGGCGACGGAAAAGTCGAAGTCTATCCCGGCAATTACGAAGATTATTTCTGGCGCAAACAAGGTGGAAACATCAAGCAAAATGAGGCCATTCGCCAGCAATTAAAAGAGGTCCAGCCAGAGCCCGCGCCAGCCGCCTCGAACGGCAACGGCTCTTCGTCCGATGCCGCGCCAGCCAGGGCAAAGCGTTTGAATCCCATTAAGCGCAAGAAGATTGAAGATCGAATCCGCGAGTTGGAAGGGGAAATCAACCGTGCGGAAACCTCAATTGCGCAGTACGAGACTTCACTCCAAGACTTCGTCAGTGCCGATGAAAGCCAGCGCCAGTCCCAGGAACTCGAACGGCAAAAGGCCGCGCACGCCGCCTTCCTTAGAGAATGGGAAGACCTGAGCGAGTCTTTACAGGATGCGGTCTGAGATGGCCACGTCCGTTGCCGCGACCGTACAGCCTCTTCCGTAATCTCGGAGAATCACTTACCTCTGTGCGATAGTCAGATTGGCCAAAGGGACAGGAACCAGCCGGAGGCCCAAAAATCCCAGACCACCCGTACCGATTGGCGGCGCCAGCGCCCTGAACTGGCGTACGGACGCGCAGCGGCGGGAAAAAGGAAGGTCGCATGCTCCAGTCATCTGAGAATTCTTTCGGCATGAGGTCCAATTCGCCGGCCTCCGGCCCAAACGCTTACAACCCCGTCAAAACCACCACCGCGCCCATTGAACAAGCAACGATCGGGCGATCACTCGTCATCAAGGGCGAAATCACGGGAGCGGAAGCCCTTTATATCGATGGCCGCATCGAAGGGAAGATTACGCTCGCGGATAACCGCCTTACCATCGGCCGTAATGGCACCGTGCAAGCGGACATCGTAGCCCGCGAAGTTGTGGTCATGGGCAAAGTGACCGGCAACATCGAATGCAGTGACCGCGTTGATATTCGTAGTGAGGGTGTGGTGCACGGCAACGTTTCCACCCACCGCATCAGCGTGGAAGATGGCGCTGTGCTCAAGGGCGGTATTCAGGTGAAAAGCGGTGAACACAAACAGCAGAACCAGGCTGTGCAGACAAAAGCTCCGGAAGCGCCGAAGCCGTCCGTTGCCGAGCCGCAGAAGGCGTTGGCAGCGACCGCCAGCGCATAACTCCTTCCGACACATTAAGCTGTCATCCCGAGCAAGGCGAGGGATCTTGGTTTGTGCCAGTTGCGCCACTCGCGTAGGCGCAGGCAGAATCCGGGTCCCTCGCTTCATTTGGGATGACAGTTGTCCGATTACGGCAGGTCGATTCCTGCAGTCCTTACTTTTTCTCTTTAGCTTTCAGATCGAGCGAAGCCGAGTTCATGCAATAGCGCAGCCCGGTTGGAGCCGGACCATCTTCAAACACATGCCCCAAATGCGCTCCGCATTTGGCGCAACGGGCTTCGGTCCTGGTCATTCCGTAGCTGCGGTCTTTGTGCTCCTCAACTTTCCCTTCGTCTGCCGGTTTGAAAAAACTCGGCCATCCAGTGCCCGAATCGAACTTCGTCGACGAGTCAAATAACGGCTCTCCGCAGCAGACGCAGTGATATGTCCCCGCGTCTTTGGTCTTCCAGTACTTGCCGGTGAAGGCTGGCTCGGTTCCCGCCTCGCGGGTTACGTGATATTGCTCTGGAGTGAGCTGTTGTTTCCATTCCGACTCGCTCTTTGCCAATTTTTCTGCCATGAATGTATGCCTCCAGTAAATCGCCTGTTCTTTTATATTTAACAACAATTCGATGTTGCGTTATTAGATGTCCCATGGCCAGAAAGGTGACGCAGCGTATTCGCATGGTTTCGATTGTGACATCCGTCACAATCGATGAGTGATATCCGACCTTGCCGTAGATCTCTTCTGGAGTCAAATATATTGAAACGTCTGCGAGTCCCTCCGGCCCGGCGTCGCCTCTCAAGGGGATGTCGGGCCCTTTTATGAATCACTTCAGAACTTCCTCTCCAATCTTGTGGTATTTGCTTCGGAAATATAGCAGCGGATTGCCCGGCCGCACTACAAAGTCTTCTACCTCCGCGATGAAGATAGTGTGATCGCCAGCATCGTGAGCCGATTGCAGCCTGCATTCCAGATACGTCAACGCGTCATGCAGTACAGGCGTTCCATACTTAGTCCGGTCAAATCCGGCTACGGACTGCTCGACTTGCTCTTCCACCGGTCGCGCGTAGTATTCGGAAATCGCCCGCTGACCTTCGGCCAGAACATTTACGCCGAATCGCTTTCTGGCATGAATATGGGCGTGGCTACGTGCGCTCTGGTCCACGCAAACCAGCACCAGCAGCGGATCGAGCGAGACGGAAGCGAACGCGTTGGCAGTCATGCCATGAACCTCGCCATCGAGATCCACGGTGATGATGGTCACTCCCGTGGCAAAGGCGCTCATCGCTCTGCGAAACTCGGGTGCACTCAGGCTCATAGCGCCAAGGCGGTTTTGAGGCCGCGACCGCTTACATTAGCACGGCAGTGGCTTGCTGAGGTCAATGAGTGCAAAGGTGATTTCGCCATTTGATGACGGGCCCGCAAAAGGCGAGCGAGCCGCGCTCAAAGCGCAGCCTATGGTATTGAGGCAGTCTCGGGCTCGTCCGAACGGCGAAATAAAAAAACTATTCCAAACGGGCCGGTCACGCCGTTTGGTCAACCACTTTCATTTGTTCCTCATTCATCCGGCCACCATGCACCTTGATCGTAGAGACGGCGCTGTCAATCTCACGAAGATCTGCAGGCGTCAGCTGAACATTGATTGCTTCCACATTTTCGTTTAAGTGATCGAGGTTGCGCGTGCCGGGAATCGGAACCATGAATGGCTTTTGCGCGAGCACCCAAGCCAGTGAAATTTGGGCCGGGGTTGCGTTCTTCTTCTCCGCAAACCGTTTGATCAAATCAACAATCGGCGCGTTTGCTTCAATGTTTTTAGGAGAGAAGCGGGGGAAGCCAGATCGCATGTCCGTTTTCGGGTCGAATTTCGTTTGAGTATCTATTTTCCGAGTAAGATACCCCTGACCAACCGGGCCCCACGGGACGAAGCCGATTCCTAGCTCCTCACACGTAGCAAGCACTCCGTTCTCTTCCGGGTCCCTTTGCATTAGCGAGTATTCGGTTTGCACTGCCGTCACGGCTTGAACTGCATGCGCTCTCCGGATTGTTTTGGCACTCGCCTCAGAGAGACCGAAGTGCAGGACTTTCCCTGCTTTGATCAGATCTTTAATTGCAGCAGCTACGTCCTCGATTGGCACTTTTGGATCGACCCGGTGCTGGTAATAAAGATCAATGTGGTCGGTCTTGAGGCGCTTGAGTGATTCCTCAACTACTTTCCTGATGTGCTTTGGTTGACTATTAAGAGTGCCGCCATTCTCGTTGTCGAAGCCAAATTTGGTTGCGATAGCGACCTTGCCGCGAATCGGCGCGAGCGCTTCGCCAACCAGTTCTTCGTTTGTATACGGGCCGTATACTTCGGCTGTATCGAAGAACGTGACGCCTTTGCTATGGGCAGTGCGGATCACTTCAATGCCTTGGTTTCTGTCCGCGGGGGGGCCGTAGTTGGCGCTGATACTCATGCACCCAAACCCCATTTCCGAGACTTCTAATTTTCCGAGTTTTCGTGTTTTCATTGTGTTTCTTCCTGTATTGATTGCGCCTGTGGCTCCCGGCCTATTCAGAGGATATTGTAGTCGCCTGAACAGACTGTTGTTAAATCGCCGTTGCACTCATTGACCTCCGCCACAGCCGGGTCGCAGCTTGCATTGGCTGCCCACCGACTATTGGCCACTGTTGTATGATTCGATGCATCAGCACCTCTGCGGAACCGAACAGTGTCCCTTACTGCGATCAGTCCGATTCGCGATTCATCGTGTTCTGCGGAACCCCGCGAATTACCAATGGGATCGCCGATCTCTCGCGAGCTGGCTCTGAGGCTCATCCGATGCAGTAACGATGACCTCCCGGCGCTGTTCGCCGCCGCCCGCGCCACAAAAGAAAACTTCAAGCCGGGCGTAATCACTTATTCGCGCAAAGTTTTCCTCCCACTGACGAATCTCTGTCGCGATTACTGCGGCTACTGCACCTTCCGCCGCGATCCTGCAGACCCCGGCGCGCATACGATGACTCCCGAAGAAGTTCTGTCAGTGGCCCGGGCAGGAGAAAAGTTGGGATGCACCGAAGCTCTCTTCAGTCTGGGCGATAAGCCGGAACTTCTATTTCCTGAGATGCGCGAGAATCTACGGTACCTCGGCTACAAATCAACGCTGCATTATCTGGAGGCCATGTGCGAACTCGTGTTGCGGGAGACGACTTTATTGCCGCACCCAAACCCGGGCTTGCTTAGCGCCGAATGGATTGCACGTCTCGCCGCAGTTTCGCCCAGCATGGGACTGATGCTTGAAACCGTGAACACTGACCTGCTTGTTCGTGGAGCGGCGCACCACAACGCTCCAGATAAATCCCCGGCCAAGCGATTGCGCACGATTGAAGAAGCCGGAAAACAGCGCGTCCCTTTCACCACCGGGCTGCTCATTGGAATTGGCGAAACTCCCGAAGACCGCGTCGAGACGTTACTGGCCATACGCGACTTGCACGAGCGTTACGGCCATATCCAGGAAGTGATCGTGCAGAATTTTCGAGCCAAGCCCAACATTCCGATGGCTCACGCGCCAGAACCCGGACAGGGCGAAATGCTGAGCACCATTGCGGTAGCTCGTTTGTTAATGCCTAATGTCAATATTCAGGCGCCTCCCAACCTCAATGCACCGTATTATGAGGAGTTACTGGACGCTGGCATCAACGACTGGGGAGGAATTTCGCCGCTGACTCCCGACTATATCAATCCCGAAAAGCCATGGCCGCATCTGGAGCAATTGCGCCTCCGCACGGAAAGTAAGGGATTCCAGTTGCGCCAGCGTCTACCCGTCTATCCAGAATTCCTGCCAGCGCTTATCCCGAAACCTGGACTCCTTTCGCAAAGACTTGATAACGTTCGGGACCGCGAAGGCCTTGCACGGTCGGGGAGGGCCGCATGATCTGTGTGCTCACCGGCGGCACCGGCGGCGCAAAGTTCGTAGATGGGCTGCGGCAGGTGATCCCGCCAGAAGAAATTACGCTCGTCGTCAATACCGGGGACGACTTGCTGTGGTGGGGACTTTATGTTTCTCCTGACATTGATTCCATCACCTACGTTCTCTCCGGTCTGCTCAGCCGAGAGCGCGGCTGGGGCGTGAAAGGTGATACTTTTTTATGTCTACAGGCCATGGGCCAACTCGGTGAGCCCACTTGGTTCCATACCGGCGATCGCGACCTGGCAGTGCATCTGCTGCGCTCGCGCCTGCTGGCTGAAGGCAAAACGCTTTCTGAAGCGACCTCGACAATCAGTGAAAAGCTCGGCGTGAAGGCGCGCGTTCTGCCCATGAGCAACTCGCGCGTTGAAACCCGCATGGACACGCCTTCCGGGGAGTTGAGTTTCGAAGAATATTTCGTGCAGCGCTGGTATCAGGATCCGGTGAACTCGGTGCGCTTCGC
>JBAVGI010000181.1:0-21614 GCA_049684755.1 Candidatus Sulfotelmatobacter sp. | reverse complement strand
CACATCCGATGCTCCACGTCGCCGCGCCGGAAGAGAATCAGGCCCGGCTTGATTTCCGATTTGTCGGTGACGAATGCCATATTCGCCTCCATCGTTTGACTCGTCCTGTGCAGATTCCGTGCAGATCCTTCTGGCAAGTCATTGACGTTGCGTATCTGTGCAGGACTCGTACAGATAATATCAAAACTTTATATCTATTATTTACATACTTTTATGATATATCTGTCATCCTGAGCGAAGCGAAAGCCTGCCCTGAGCGAAGTCGAAGGGGACCTATGCAACCTTCCGCCACTACCACTGCCCGCGTTCTCTGCTAAACTCTCCCTTCCGAGTCACCACATATGCGCTCTTCCATCCTCTTTGCTATCGTCATACTCATGACCACAGTCGTCGCAGAAAACCTGCCAGCCCAAACCCTGCCCACGCCCCAAGCCGTCACCGATCCGAAAAAGATCGCCTCCAGGCCCAACGCACAGGTCGAGCCTAAGAGCCTGACCATCGAAAAGCTCTACATGACTCGTCAGGTCGGCCGTGCCACGTGGTCACCCGACGGTAAACAAATCGCCTTCGTCTCCAACATGAGCGGACGCAACAACCTCTGGCTCGTTCCCGCCGAAGGCGGATGGCCCGTACAACTCACGGTCAGCGACCAGCGCCAGACCGCGCCCGCATGGTCGCCCGATGGCAAGTGGATCGCGTATCAATCCGATTTCGACGGCGACGAACTGTGGGATATTTTCCTGGTCTCCCCCAAAACCGGCAAAGTCGTCAACCTCACCAGCACTCGCGAGATCGCGGAGCAGAACCCCACTTGGTCTCCCGACGGCCGCTACCTTGCCTACGAGGTGAAGCCAAAAACGTCAGCAGCCTACGAGATCGATGTTTACGACACGCTGATGCGCGAGGTTAAACACATCACCACCGGGACGCCGCAGGACCAAAGCAATTCGGATCCTATCTGGTCAAAAGACGGAAAATATATCGTCTACACCCAGGAGCAAGCAAAAGGTACAGACTCCAATATCTTCATTGCGGAAGTAGCCACAGGAAAAAGTACACTGCTCACCCCGCATGGGGGCGAGCAGCGCTACTCGAGCAATGACATCTCACCGAACAGCAAGCACATATTGTTAACTTCCAACGCTGGCAATGGCTACGACAACATCGGTTTGCTGGATATCGCAAGCAAGAAGATTTCCTGGGTGACTGGAGATAAATGGAGAATTCGCGGCGGCGAATTCTCTCCCGACGGCAAGCACCTCACCTTCAGCGCCGACGTCGACGGCAACGAAGACATCTATCTTCACGATCTTGCGGCGGCCAAGTCAACCGTCTTACCCGTCCCCAAAGGCGTGAACGAGCCTGCCGGCGGCCACTCCGCCTTCACCGGGGGTAAAAGCGAGAAAGACAACACGCGCCTGCTCTACTACCACAACGGCCCCACCGCTCCCGGCGATCTCTGGGTGTACACGCTGGCCACCGGCAAGTCGCATCAGATCACCCATTCTCTCGTCGCCGGCGTGCGCTCCGAAGATATGGTCGAACCCTATCTCATCCACTATCCCAGCCGCGACGGCAGGTGGACTATTTCCGCATTTCTATACGTCCCCTTCAATATGGCGCGTAACGGACAGAACGCCGCCATCGTTTACATCCACGGCGGCCCCACGTCGCAGACCATGAATTCCTTCAACCGCTTCATCCAATACGCCGTCAATCAGGGCTACATGGTCCTCGCGCCGAATTACCGCGGCTCAACCGGATACGGAAAGGCATTCCAGCAGGCAAATCTTTTCGACATGGGCGGGGGCGATCTGCAGGACGTTCTCGCAGGAGTCGACTGGATCAAGCAAACCGGTCATCTCGACCCCAAAAAAATCGCCGTCATGGGCGGCAGTTACGGCGGCTATCTCAGCATGATGTCCGTCACTAAAGCGCCCGACGTCTGGGCCGCGGGCGTGCCCATCGTTCCTTTCGTAAACTGGTTTACCGAAATCGAAAACGAAGATCCCGTTCTCCAGCAATCCGATCTCGCGACCATGGGCGACGTAGTTAAAAACAAAGCGCTCTACGAAGACCGTTCTCCCATCAACTTCATCGACCAGATCAAAGCTCCGCTCCTGCTCCTCGCCGGAGGCCACGATCCGCGCTGCCCCAAATCAGAAACGCAACAAGTGGTCGACGCCATTAAAAAACGCGGCGGCACGGTCGACTACAAGATTTACGAAAACGAAGGCCACGGCTTCGCCAAAGTTGAAAATCAAATCGACGCCTACAAACGCGTTGCCGATTTTCTGCAAGCGCACGTCCCACCCGCCGATTGCAGTTGTTCGCTGAACGAATAGCTAGCTTTTTTCCGAAGATTGCGCCGCGGAAATGGCCTTCACCAGACCAGGAATTGTAAATTCCTTCGCGTTGATATCGGCGTTGAGCCCCAATTCTCGCAAGGTAGAAGACGTCACCGGCCCGATAGAAGCAAGTTGAATCGCGGAGCCAAGTTGAATCGTGGAGCCCCCGACGCCTCGTCCGGGGAGCGCTTCCACCGCTCGCCTTGCCGAGCGCGGCCCGCCCAGCAACTCCACAAAATTCCGCACCGTCGAAGAACTGGTAAACGTAACCACATGCGGCCGCTGCCGCGGATTTCGCAGCGCGGCCCGCAGTCTTGTGCGCGAAGCTTGCGGCACCACGGTCTCATAAGCCTCAACCACATCCACCCGCGCTCCAGCCCGTCGCAGCTCCCGAGGAATGACGTCGCGCGCAACCTTCGCCCGCACCAGCAACACCCGCCTTCCTTTTACACGCCGCTGCAGGCTACGCACCACAGATTCCGCCACATACTCCTTCGGAACCACGTCCACTCTAACCGCATGTTGCTCGATCGCTTTTTTCGTCGCCGGACCAATCGCCGCGATCCGCAGATGCTTGAGATTTTCGTCGCTCAAGCGCAATCGGCCCATCCGCTCCCACATGGCCTCCACTCCGTTCACACTGGTAAGAATGAGCCAGTCATACTCCGCAAGATTCCTTAACGCCGAATCCAACGGCCTATAACTGCGCAGCTTGCGAATCTCAATGAACGGAATCTCGATCACTGTAGCGCCCAGTTCGCGCAACTTGCCCGATAACGCCCCAGCCTGGTGCCGCGTCCGCCCCACCAGCACGCGCACGCCGGAGAGCGCACCGGTCCCTGCATCGCCGGATTTCGCACGCTCCCTCATTCGCCTGACTTCTTCTCCGGAACTTTGCCGAGACCCTGCTCCTTCATCATGCATGCCACACCCGATACAACAGAGTCCTCCGCCTTCTCCAGCGACGCAATCACATTCGCCTGATCCTCGCGAGTACGATTCTGGCTGAGCTTGAATTTCCCTTCAATCTTCGTCGCGATAATTTCAAAGCCCACAATCTGCCGCAGCATGTTCTCCTGGTATTTCTGGCTCAACCCCTCCCATTGCACGCGATAAGCAGGTTCGAACGTCTCCATCAGTTCGTGCAGCATGCCATGCAAATCCTGCTCCGAAGAAAAAACCCGCGCCTTCCCGTAGACATGCACCGCCGCATAGTTCCACGTAGGCACACTCTCCCGCGCCGTGTAATTTGTCGGCGAGATATATGAATGGGGTCCGTGGAAAATAGTTAAGCACTCTGCATTCTGTTCGAGACGCCGCCAATGCGGATTGGCCTTCGCAACATGCCCGTGAAGAATGATTCTCTCTTCCTCCGCCCGCACGAACAGAGGAAGATGCGTGGCGAAAGGCTCGTTCTCGGTCGACGAAATCAAAATGGCAAACGGATTCGCACGCATGAACGCAACCGCGTCCGCGTCGTGCCGCAAACGAAAATGTTCAGGAATGTACACGGATTGACTTCTTATTTTGCCGACAGCTGTGCTGTTTCTTTCTTTCGCACGTGCAAAACTTTCTCCACTTCAGCGATCACGACTCCATCCTCATCTTTCACTTCCACGGAAAAAATCGGCTCACACTTCGGCAGCGTCTTCAGCCTCTCGCGAATATCATCGATCCGGCTATCGGACAAACGGAATTCCGCCCGCACCGTTCCCTTCCCAGGCTTTCGATAGCGGATGCTCGCCGCCTTGTCCCACACAATATATTCACCGCCCAAATTCGCCATCAGCATCAGCATATAGAATGCGTCGGTCATGGCAAACAGCGATCCCCCAAAATGTGTGCCGACGTAATTCGCATTCCAGAAGCGCAGCCTCATCTCCACGTTGATGGATTTCATATCAGGGGCGATGCGCGTTACACGAATGCCTGCGCCCAGAAACGGCGGCCAAAAGTTGATCCAACGGCGAAGCGCGTGGGAGCTCTTCGTGCCACCGAGAAGTTGCAGGAGGACACTGCCGCTCTTCATGCTGGATCACAGAGGAAGTTCACGGCTGCGGCGGAACCGCCAAGCCCTGCCCGTACACAGCGTCGAGAATCTCTTCGCCGCCCCGCCCAAGCAGAATCTCGCCGACGGCGTTCCCGAGCGCTTCCGGTTCCTCGAAACTTCCCTCTCGCGATTCGCGCAGCAGCTTCGATCCGTCCGGATCGGCAACGATCGCTTCCAGATGCAATTTTCTCTGACGCATTTCCGCAAACGCGCCGATGGGAACCTGGCACCCTCCGCCCAATCTGTTCAAAAGCGCCCGCTCGCAAGTGGTAGCAGCGCGCGCCGCAGTATTGTCCAGAAATGATAACTGCTCGCGGACGACCGAATCCCCTTCGCGAATCTCAATCCCCAGCGCGCCCTGCCCCGCAGCCGGACACATCGTCTCCGCAGGAATAATCTGCTTAATCAACTCCGTTTTGCCCAAACGCTTCAGCCCCGCCGAAGCCAGAATAATCGCGTCGTATTCGCCCTGTTCAAGTTTGCGCAGCCGCGTATCCACATTCCCCCGCAAGGGATGAATGTCCAGATCGGCACGAATCGCCTTCAGCTGTGCCTGCCGCCGCAAGCTGGACGTTCCCACCCGCGCGCGTTGTGGAAGCTTCTCTATGTTTGAGTAATGCCGCGAGCAGAAGGCATCCCGCGGGTCCTGTCTCTCGGTGATGGCCGCGATTTCAAATCCCGGTGGAAGCTCCGTCGGCAGATCCTTCAACGAATGCACGGCGAGATCAACGCGCTTGGCGGCCAAGGCTTCCTCAATCTCTTTGGTGAACATCCCCTTGGTGCCGACCATGGCGAGAGCGACGTCAGTAATTTTGTCGCCGGTAGTGTGGATGATTTCGATTTCCACTTCATGACCGCGCATCCGTAATAACCCCGAGATATGATTGGCCTGCCAAAGAGCAAGCTGCGAACCGCGCGAGCCAATGCGGAGCTTGGCCATCAGCGGCGCGTCCCCATTTCTTTTTTGTTGGACGCTTCTCCGTTTCCAGCCTGCGACGCCGGCCCTTTCTCTTTGTCGTGCAGATTAAACAACCTCCGCACCACATCGATCACCGTCGTCGCTTCCGCCTCGCGCGCCGCAGTCTTCAGCGTAGTGATCGGCGTATGCATCACTTTGTTGATGATGCCGCGTGTCAGTGCTTCCATCGCCATCTCCTGCTCCGGAGTCAGCGGCCCCATGCGGCCGCGCACGCGATCAATCTCCGCCTGCCGGATCGTCTCCAAATGATCCTGCAGCGAAACGATCGTCGGCACCACATCCAGCGTATGCAGCCGCGCTTCGAAGCGCTCAACTTCGCTGGTGATGATAGCTTCCGCGAGTTCGGCCTCGTGATGGCGATCCGCGATGTGACTGCTGACCGCCTGTTGCAAGTCATCGATGTCATAGGAGAAAATGCCGTCGAGCTTGGCCATCTCTGGCGAAACGTCACGCGGCACGGCAATATCGATGAAAAACATGGGCTTGTTCTTGCGCCGCGCCAGAAACTGTTCGCCATGCTCGCGCCGGAAAATCGCATGGGGCGCGCCCGTCGAAGTGATCACGATATCTGCGCGGTCGCACGAGTCATAGAGATCGTCGAACCTGATGGCCTGGCCATTAAACTTCTGCGCCAGCCCGATAGCCCGGTCGTAAGTTCGGTTCGCCACAAAAATTGACGCGCATCCATGCGCCATCAGATGCCGCGCCGCAAGCTCGCTCATCTTGCCCGCGCCCACGATAAAAACATTCTTCCCCTGCAGCGACCCGAAAATCTTCTTTGCGAGTTCCACCGCAACCGAAGCAATCGAAACCGACGACGTGCCCACCGCCGTCTCGCTGCGCACTCGCTTGGCAACGGCAAACGCTCGGGTGAAGAGCTGATCTAATTGTCCACGTACCGCGCCCACCGCGCGCGCCGTCGCGTAAGCCTCTTTCACTTGACCCAGTATTTGCGCCTCGCCCACCACCATCGAATCCAGGCTTGAGGCCACGCGGAAAATGTGTCGCACCGCGTCCTTCTCGCGAAACTCATACAAATGCGCGTCGAGTTCGTCCGCCGTCAAATGAAAATGATCGTGCAGAAATCCGCGCAGGTCGGCTGATCCATTACTGGTGTGGGTCACCAGCTCCACTCTATTGCAAGTGGAAATAATCATCCCCTCTTCAATTCCCGGGTGCGCCGTCAAATCCCGGCAGCAATCCGGCAGCCGCGACTCAGGAATTGCCAGCCGCTCCCGCACTTCGAGCGGTGCGCTCTTGTGATTCACGCCGATGAGCTGGTATCTCATGAAGCGGCAAACCTGTGGATGGTGGAAAAATAATTCGCGGCCCAGGCCACAATGGCGGCCACAAACGCAAACGTAGCCAGCACCGCGGCGCGCCGCCCGCGCCAACCTGAATTCCAGCGCGTGAACACCATGATCATGTACACCGCCCACATCAGAATCGAGAGCAGAATCTTCGGATCCTCAAAATCGATGTGGCCATAAGTCGACATCGCCACAATCGACCCTGTAATCAGACCCAGCGTCATAAACGGGAAGCCCAGCAGCAACGACCGGTAGCCGATCTGGTCAATCACTTCCAGGGCTGGCAGAAAAGAAATCAGGCTGCTCGGTTTCTTTGCCTTGAGTCGCCGCTCCTGCAGCAAGTAAAGCAGGCTGGCGCCAAAGCTGAGCACCAGCGCTGCATATCCCGTAAAAATCAGAATGATATGCGCAATCAGCCATCCCTTATGCTGCACAAACGATGTCAGCAGCACTGGCTGTTCATCCACCGCCGCCACGAACGTCAGAAAAAACACGATGGGAAACACCACCACGCCCGGCGAAGTGGTTTTATAAATTGCATAAATGATCATGAAAAATGTCATGGAAAGAAACGCCAGCAGCGACTCTCCATTGTGCACCGATGCCCATGCCACATGTCCGGAAAGAAAAAGTTCGGTCAGTGAAACGAAGTGGAAGACCATGCCCAGACTGGCGGCGTGCAGCGCAACCCGGCTGAAAAGATCGCTGGTGCGGCTCAGCGCAAAAAAGGCATAAACCAGCCCAACGAAATAACAAGCCAGCGCGAAGCGCAACCAAAGCAATGCCATAGGCTAGGTAAGTATCAGAGTCCGCTGAGTTTAATGCAAGCCAGCCGTAGTTTCGCAAGAGGTTGTCGGCTGCCCCAGGAACCCCATCCCTCCACGGATTATATTCTGCACAGAGAACCTGGGACGCGGAAACGCCAGCCATCACTCGCGCTTGTGATCTCCATCACAATCGGTTCACTCCACTCCCAGAGTAGTCAGCGATTCTTCAAGGCCCGCCGGATCAATTATCAGACGCCGCCCCTCTGCCGTAACATCTTCAAGTTCGTCGAAGGCGCGGAACAATCGCAGCTTCGCTGCCGCATACTGCTCTGCTTCCGTCAGGCTGCGCCCGTGAATGCTGGCCCACCGGGTCAATGACTTATCCGGTAGAAAGACGCTCACCGCGTAGGTCATTTTGCGGTCGGAAGTCACATCAAACACAAACTCCGTGGCCGGAGCCTCCGGGTCCTCAGCCAGTGCCGCCCGTTTACCCACGAAGTAATACTGGTAAACGTATCCCTGGGTGCCCGCGTAAGTCTTGAGCCGGCGTAGGGTCATGCCGACATTATGAACGGTCGATGGAGATTTGTCGTCGGGTCACGGCTGGATTCAGCATACCGTTCTCGTCAGCATGCCCCACCCTATCCGGCGCGCCGCGTCAATGACGGTGAAAGCGAAGAACTAACAAAGTCTCCTACCAAGGCAGCGATCTCATCCGCTGCGGTGTCCAGTGCAAAATGACCGCCGTCGAGAACATGAACCTGAGCGGTCGGCACATCCTTGCGATACGCTTCCGGCTCCGAGGGATCAAATGATGACTCATACTTGCCCCAGATCACCAGCAGACGCGGCTGATTCTCTCGCATCCAGGCTTGCCACTTCGGATAATTTTCTACGTTGGTGCGGTAGTCGTAGAAAAGGTCGCTTTGAATGTCGCTCTGTCCGGGCTGGTTGAGAAAATAATATTCATCGGTCCACAAATCCGGGTCGTGACGTTCCACGTTGGGGTCGTCGCCCACGTGTCGCGCACGCGTGGTCGCGAGCGAGAGCAGATTTTCGCGCAACGCGCTTTCGTTTGCCGCGCGATCGGCCCAGTACGCACGCCGCGTTTTCCAATTCGCGCCCAGGCCGGTGTCATGCGCCACCGCGTCCTGAACAATCAGCGATTCCACTCGCTCGGGATGCGCCAGGATCATGCGAAAGCCCACAGGGCCGCCGTAATCCTGCATGTAAAGCGAGTAGTGCGAGAGTCCCAGTGCTTCAGTGAAGTGATTCATGATGTCGGCGTAATGATCAAACGTGTACGCGAATTTTTTCGGATCGGGCCACTCGCTATGTCCGAATCCCGGATAATCCGGTGCAACCAGGTGATAGCGATCTGCAAGCCGGGCGAACAACGGTTCGAACATTCGCGACGATGAAGGCAGTCCATGCAGCAGGAGAATTGTCGGGGCATCCTTCGGTCCAGCCTCTCGGTAGAAGATAGAGAGTCCATCTACCTGTATCGTGCGATAAACCGTCGAGTGTTTCATTGTAGGTTCCTTTCCGTTGGACTTGAGTACGTCAGCCGCCGCTACCAGTCCTCGGGCAGTAAAGTCGTGAAAGGTTTGGTGCGCAAGATTCCGGCGTTTGACGAGAACACCGATAGTTCTGAAGTGCTGGATCGCCGCTCACACAGTTTGCAGCAGCCTCCTGCTCACCGATATCGCCATCGTCGAGATGGGACTCGATCTGCTTCGAAACCATGGGCTTCGAAACCGTGATCTTCGAAACCCAGGCTCCGAAGCCACAATTACGCGCCCGCCGCTGTCTCCAGATGAGCCAGTCGCTTTGTTTCTTAGTTCGCGGCCGCCACTTCTTCTCCCGCGGCCTTCGCCGTCAGACGCAGGTGAACGACAATTGTGAGGTGATTCCCGACCACGGCGTTGAAATTCCGCGCCGCGCCCACGTCTTCCGCGTTTGCCGCGTGCGGCGCTTCCGGCAGCGCAGGAGCCATCAGAAGCGTTCCCGTACATTGCGAGCCGCGATAGTCCTCACCCCCGCCACTCGGCGCCTGGCAGCTTTTATCCTGAACCACCGGCGGCCAGTAAGTGCTCACCACCGCCCTCACCAATTGGGGATAATCTTCGCGGAACATAGCGGTCGACCCTGACAGCGCGATTCCCCCATCTTTCTCACCCTTTCCGTCCGCTGGAATATCAAAAACAAAACTAGCCTCATGGGAAACCCGGTGGACCATCGGAGGACCATACATCGGTCCGGCGTAGCTTTCACCCGGCGTGATTTCGACGTTGCGGTCCACGCGAGTCAGGACCAACTGCCCGGTCGTTTTCAGCCGACCATCCGTCGTCCGCACCGCCCCCTTGGAGTGGAAACATACTAATGTGTGATTCGAAAGGTTGGCTACCCACTCCCTCAGGAATTTCCCATCTTCATTAATATCGGGTGTCATCGAATCGGCGGGATAGAGTCTTATATCGAAGGAGGACTTGGCAAGGTTGTCAACGTCCAGCTCCACTCGGCCATTCATCCGAGCGAAGCCGAGGGTGACATCCATTTTCGTCTTCCCATAATCGGTGGTCGCGTCCGTGATAAGTTGCGCATCGGAATGATGGGCGTCCACCCGCCACGATCCGGCTGTGAAAGCTGTCTTGTTGGGAGCACCCATAGCGAGCATTCCCGTCACTGCGAATAGAAGCTTGTATTTCCACATTTCCTTCTCCTCCCTCCAGATCAATTTTTTCTGCGACTGGCTGATGACCCTTGCAAACGCCCTGGGCTAAAGTGATGAGAACGGGAAGAATAAGCAAGCTACACGTCGCGGCGAACCCCGAACCGGCTCAAGCCGCCGGGATCAAGTCAGCATCTTTCCCTCACCACAGAGTGGGAGATAGATCAGACAAAATCAATCCCGATGAATGCGCAAAAGTTTATACAACTTTCGGTCTACGGTCAATCGACGCCCTGGGCTGGGTCAATTTGAATCTGTTTTGAAAGGGCCGGCTTCACCCGTGCCGCAATGGCCGCAAAATCATAGCGGCTTTTAGCTGCTCATTCAGACTGATCCCTACCCAGTACTCCCTTATCCGACCTGTGCAGCACCAAAGTACAGAATGGCCCAAAGGGATTAACTTTCTGCCGGGATATGCCGATATCTTCCTTGGATGTCCTCCTTCTCACCCAACTCAAAATGATCGGCCATCGGCAATGGATTGCTCTCGGCACACTGGTTTTGCTCGCCGTCTATGAGGAAATCCGCATTTACCGGATTCGCCGCGAATCGGAAAAACGTGAGGAGTTATTTCAGATCGTTACCGAAAACGCCGCCGACATGATTGCCTTGGTGGACGTGAAGGGCAACCGCCTTTACAACAGCCCCGCCTACCGCCGTGTCCTCGGATATTCTTCAGCCGAACTGGGAGAGACGTCAGCCTTCGATCAGATTCATCCCGACGACCGTTTTAAGGTACTCGAAGCCGCCCGCGAAGCCCGCAGCACCGGCGTCGGGAAAAAGCTTGAATACCGCATTCGCCACAAAGACGGAAGCTGGCGGATTCTCGAATCCATCGCCGGCACCATCCGCAACGGCAAAGGCGAAGTCGCCAAACTCGTTATCGTGAATCGCGACATCACCGACCGCAAGCGCGCCGAACAACAAGCCGAGCACAATTCCTTTCATGACGGTCTGACCGGACTCCCCAACCGCCGCCTCTTTCTTGATCGCCTGCAGCAATTATTCGAACGCGCCCAGCGCAATCCCCAGGACCAGTACGCAATCCTCTTCCTTGATCTCGACGGCTTTAAGGTTTTCAATGACACCATGGGCCCCGCCGCCGGCGATCAGATCCTGGTCGAATCTGGCCATCGCATCGAAGCCGGACTTCGCGATGAAGATACGGTGGCGCGCCCGCAAAATCAACTCGCCGCCAGAAACGCTGTTCTCTCCCGGCTGGGCGGAGATGAATTCACCATCCTGCTCGAGGCCGTCGCCGATCCCACCGACGCCATGCGCGTCGCCCAGCGCATTCTCTTATCTATCGCAAAACCGCTTCTCGTGGAAGCCCGCGAAGTGCGCCCCTCAGCCAGCGTAGGCATCGCGATCAGCTCGATCACTCACGCTCGAGCCGAAGATCTGCTTCAGGACGCCGACGTGGCCATGCGCCGCGCCAAGTCCCTGGGAGGCGCCCGCTGCGAAGTCTTCGACGAAGCCATGCACAACCGCGCCGTCAATCGCATGAAGCTCGAAGCCGAGTTACGAGACGCCATTGCCCAAAGCCAGTTCCGCGTCCACTACCAGCCCATCGTGCAACTTGCCAGCCGGGAAATCATCGGATTCGAAGCTCTCTTGCGTTGGCAGCACCCCGACGAGGGCCTGATTTCGCCGCATCATTTCATCGCAGCCGCCGAGGATTCTGGCTTGCTTTATACCCTGGGCCACTGGCTGATCCTCGAGGCCTGCAAACAGCTGCAGACCTGGAAAAATCAGCATCCCGCCATCTCGGTCACTCTCAGCGTCAACCTCTCAGCCAAGCAATTTGCCGATGACCGCTTCGTCCCTGAACTGCAGGCAGCCCTTCGCGAAACCGGAGTCGAACCCTCAAGCCTGCGACTGGAGATGACGGAAACTGTCGCAGCCACCGATCCCAAACTCACCCTCAAGGTCCTCTCCGATTTAAAGCACCTTGGCATCGGTGTCATCCTCGATGACTTTGGAACCGGGAACTCTTCTTTGAACGCATTGCGCATGTTCCCCCTGGAAGCCCTGAAGATCGACCGTTCGCTCATCGGCGGAATGCTTGCCGACCGCGGAACCACCGAAATGGTGGAGTTAATCGTTATCCTGGCCCACAAGTTGAAATTAAAAGTTATCGCCGAAGGAATCGAAAACGCGAAGCATTGGGAGCGCTTGTCCGAGTTGGGTTGCGACTTGGGCCAGGGCTATTTCTTCTCGCAGCCTGTCGATCCGCAGGCTGCGGGAAAGCTATTAATCCAGGGCGGTCGGATTATTCAAGCCAAAGTTGCCGGAGCGTAATCAGTAGGGTTCGATCCGATCCTCCATTCAAATTCCTCTTCCCATCTTCTGCTCACTGCCTATACTCTTCTTTCTGAAAAAAGACGCCGATCTGAAGAGAATGATCTGGCCATAGATCCGGCAGGTATCGATGCTTAATCCGCCCACTCTGCAACCACCCAAGCTCAGTCCAACCGCCCGTCACATTCGTCGCGCCAGTTGGGCCCTTATCGGATTAGAGACGGGAGCCGTCCTCTTTGCCGGAGGTCTCACTCTGCTTTATCTCAATCCCTTCTGGCACTTTGATGAAGCCGGCTTTCTCGACCGGCGGGTGCACTGGTGGAATGCCGCTGCTGAAATCCTCACCGCTGCCGGCCTCTTGATCGGAGCCCTGGCTCTGCTCGCGTCGCTGGGAGTGATTGTCTCGCGTCTCGCCGGCCGCCGCTCCTGGCCTTACGCAGTCATCGCTCTGCTTCTCTGCTGCGCTTTGATTTGGATCAGCCCTTCCGGCTTCGTTCGCGATCTGGACGCCCACTTTGAATGGGATACCGCGGATGGATTCAATGTGTTCCGTCTGCAAGCTTGGGACGAAGCCTCGGCAAGCTGGCGTCCGGTAGAAAATTCGGTCTTGCTCTGGATGGTTCAAATCCAGCTTCAGCCTCTTCTGCGCGGATACTTCAAGATGAACGACTGGCCGAAGATGAACGGTGACGTCAACGTCAAAGTAGCCAGAATCATTCCCATCGCTTGGCCTGTTGCCCTGGGAAGCGGAGGCGAAACCCTCGAAGATCCGGACCAAACCCCGTTAATGCGCGCCGCAGTTCAAGAAGACGTGAAAACTGTAAAGCAATTGCTGTCGTCAGGCACCGACGCTGCCATCAACTCACTCGACCAGGGCGGACAATCCGCCCTGATTCTTGCCTGTCAAAATATCAAGGCAAACCCGGAAGTGGTGAAAGCCCTCATCGCAGCCGGCGCCAACGTAAATCTCCGCAGCCGCAACGGCTACACCGCACTCACCTGGGCCCAGGTTCGCAACAACGCCGAAGTCACCCACCTTCTCCGCCGCGCCGGAGGAAGGCCGTAGCGCCGCTTTGGATCGCACCTCCGCCTCACCCATCAATCTTCGCCTCCCGTAGTTGCTTCACCGCGGTCTCCGAACTCACCGGTGAATAATAAACTTCCTTAAACGTGTAAGACTTCGCCTTCGTCGCCAGCACCGGCATGATTTCAATGTGCCAGTGATAGTCATCATCGATCGTCTTCCAGTAACCAAGCGTCTTGGAAGGATGCAAACTGTTCGGCGACGTGTGCAGCACCAGATGAAATCCCTCCGTCAGCGCCCGCACGCGCTGCAACGTGCGCCGCAAGAGAGCTGCAAGGTTCGTACGCAGCCCCGGCTTCGACAAGCCAGTCCGCTCAAACGACGCCTCATGATTGCGTGGCAGAATCCACGTCTCGTAGGGCACGCGCGGAGCGTAAGGGCCAATCGCCACATAATCGCCGCGCGCCTCAATCACCCGCGAAGCCTGCCGCTCCTCCTGATTCAGAATGTCGCAAAATACGCAGCGCTCTTTGGCTTGAAAATACTCCCGTCCCGCCCGCAATTCATAAAGCACTCGCCTCGGCACAAACATGGTGGCAGTAATCTGCGAAGTGGGATGACTGAACTCCTGTCCCGCATTCGTGCCGTAATCCTTGAACAAACTCACATACTTGATCCGCGGGTCCCGCTTGAGATCCAATATACGTTCCGCCGCCAGCCGCAGAAACTGCGCAATCTCCTCGTCGCTGGCATTCCACAACTGCCGGTCGTGCCGGGGATTCTCCACCAGCACCTCATGCGCACCCACCGAACTCATGCGGTCGTAAATTCCGTCGCCGCGCCGCCCCGGCTCGCCTTCAATGTGATAAAGCGGCGCCGGATGCACCATCGACCGCGCCGACCATCCTGCCCCACTCGGCACGGAAGAAATGATCTGGGTTGGTTGCGGAGAATCCGGACAAAATCGACAGGCCGATTCAGCAGGCTGCGCGCTTACCGCCGTCTCGTCCCCCGTCATTACCCAGGAACGAGTAATCGGATCTTTGCGGAGTTCCATGCATTAGGAAAGCACTCAAGCCGAAGCCCCGTCAACCTACATTTCAAAAAACAAAACTTCGTGTACCGGAGCCTGCCCTGAGTGCAGCCGAAGGGTGCCCTTCGTGGTTGATGAATTCACGCTGCAGACCCATTTAGCCCACCCGGATTTAAAGAATCACGATGATTTATAATCCGCGCCAGCCCGTTCCCTCGATTTAAGCAATGACCGAGCCCTCCACTCCGCTGATGCGCCAGTACGCCGCCGTCAAAAAAGAACATCCCACCGCGCTCCTGTTTTTTCGCCTGGGAGATTTCTACGAACTTTTTTTCGACGACGCAATCGTAGCCTCCAAAGAGCTGCAAATCACGCTCACCTCCCGTAACAAAGAAAAAGGCATCGCCGTCCCCATGTGCGGAGTGCCGCACCACGCCGCCGAAGGCTACATCGGCAAGCTCATCCGCAAAGGTTTCAAAGTCGCCATCTGCGAACAGATGGAAGATGCCAAGCTCGCCAGGAAACAGATCGGCACAAAATTGGTACGACGAGAAGTCACCCGCGTAGTCACCCCCGGCACCGCCGCCGATTCGTCGCTCAACTCGGACGAAAACAATTTTCTGGCCGCTCTCGCGCAAGTCGAAGACCGCGTCGGCTTCGCCGCCCTCGATCTCTCCACCGGCGAATTTCGCGCCACCGAATTCTTCGGCGAATCCGCGCTCCGCCGTGTGCAGGAAGAGTTAGAACAACTTCGGCCCAAGGAATTGTTGTATGGCTCGGCCGCCCCACTGTTCGATTCAAGCGCTCGGCGTTCGCAATCTCCTCAGCCCCGCGCGTCTGGTTCTACCTGCACCGAAACTCCGCTCGACGATTGGGTCTTCGCCCCCGACCACGCCATCCCACTCCTCGAAAATCACTTCGGAGTCTTGTCGCTCGAAGGTTTTGGCCTCGCCGGCCGCCCCGCCGCAGCCGCTGCCGCGGGAGCGATTCTATATTACGTCCGCTCCACCCAACGCGGATCGCTCGATCACGTCGATCGCATCGGCTGGTACGAACGCCAAAACTGTCTGGTGCTCGACGCCGTCACCGTCCGCAATCTCGAACTGATCGAGCCTCTGTTCGCCGGAACGGATGCAGGCCTCACTCTGTTTCGCTCCATCGATGCCGCCGTCACTCCCATGGGTAAGCGCCTTCTGCGCGCGTGGTTGCTGCGCCCCTCGCTCGATCTCGCGGAAATCAACGCCCGTTTAGACGCCGTGGAAGCCGGCGTAAGAGAAACCATCTCGCGCGAAGAGTTGCGGCGCGCGCTTGACGGTGTCCTGGATCTCGAACGCCTTCTCAGCCGAGTCACGCTCGAGACCGCAAATCCACGCGATGTTTTAGCCCTGGCCTCGTCGCTCGCGAAAATTCCGGCAATCAAAGCTGCGGTGTCACGGCTGCCTGCAGAGAGGCTAAAAACCCTGCATGCGTTGCTCGACGAATTATCCGATCTGCGCCACCGCATCGAAAAAACAATTGTCGCCGAACCCCCGCTGAGCTTCTCCGACGGTGGCGTAATCGCCCCCGGCCTGGATCGCGATCTCGACGAACTCCGCGAACTCTCCCGCAACAGCAAGCAAGTCCTCGCCCAGATCGAGCAACGCGAGCGCACCCGTACCGGAATCGGGTCGCTCAAAGTAAAATTCAATTCCATCTTCGGCTACTACATTGAAGTTTCGAAATCGAATCTGCACCTCGTTCCGCAAGACTACGAACGCAAACAAACCTTGGTCGGAGCCGAGCGCTTCACCACACCTGAACTAAAAGAATATGAAGCCAAAATTCTCGACGCGCAGGAAAAGATCGTCGAAATCGAGCGCCGCCTCTTCACCGAATTGCGCACCGCCATCGCCGCCGAAGCCAAGCGGATCCGCCAAACCGCGCTGGCCCTGGCCGAAGTCGATGTCTTGTCATCCCTGGCCCACGTCGCCGCCCTCCGCAATTACTGCCGCCCGAATTTCATTCCCGTCACAGAAAACACCGCAGGTGATCTCGAAATTCTCGAAGGCCGCCATCCCGTCATCGAACAGCAAGAAATGTCCGGAGGCACCGACCGCTTTGTTCCCAACGATCTCTATTTAAATTCCTCCACTCACACGATCCTTCTGCTGACCGGTCCGAACATGGGCGGCAAATCCACTTATCTCCGGCAAACCGCGCTGATCGTAATTCTCGCTCAGATGGGCTCGTTCGTTCCCGCCCGCTCCGCGCGCCTCAGCGTAGTCGACCGTGTCTTCACCCGCATCGGCGCCAGCGACAATCTCGCCCGCGGCCGCTCCACTTTCATGGTCGAGATGACGGAAACCGCCGCCATCTTGCACACCGCAACCGCCCATTCCTTAATCCTGCTCGACGAAGTCGGCCGCGGCACGTCCACCTACGACGGTCTCGCCATCGCCTGGGCTGCCATCGAATATCTCCACGCCCGCGTGCGCGCCAAAACCCTCTTCGCCACTCATTACTTCGAATTGACAGAACTAGCCGAACAGCTTTCCGGAGTGAAGAACTATCACGTCTCAGTAAAAGAAACCGGCGGCGGAATCGCATTCCTGCGCAAAGTCGAACCCGGCGCAGCCGATCGCAGCTACGGCATCGAAGTCGCGAAACTCGCAGGCCTGCCCAATGAAGTAATCACGCGCGCCCGCGAAGTGCTGACCGAGCACGAATCCGCCGAACGCGAACTCACCGGCCATCTCTCACCCGGCGCCACGCCTCCGCCAACTCAGCTAACGATCTTCACTCCCATCTCGCAACCCGTACTGGAGAAGTTGCGCCAAGTGGACTTAAATCACCTCACCCCGCTGGAGGCGCTAAATTTAATAGCGCAACTCAAGAAAGAAATTTGAGATGAACCGCGGCGTGAAATCCAGCTCACAGAAAAACATCGGCCAGCTCCTGATCGTCGGCTTCGACGCCACGGAGATGACCCCGCGCCTCAGTTCCCTGCTCACTCGCCTCCAGCCCGCCGGTGTAATCCTCTTCGCGCGAAATATAAAAACTCCCGAGCAAACATGGCGTCTACTGCGCGATTGCCAGAAGTGCGTTTCCACTCCGCTCTTTACCTGCGTCGACCTCGAAGGCGGCCAAGTCGATCGTTTCCGCGACGCTCTCGGCCCCACCCCGTCCGCCGCCGAAGTCTTCGCCACTGGCGATCGCAAACTTTTCCGCAGGCACGGCCAGGTCATCGGGGAAAACTGCCGCGCCCTCGGCTTCAACCTCGACTTCGCTCCCGTCCTCGATCTCGCCTTCGAAGCCTCGCGCAGCGTGATGAGTTCCCGCGCTGTTTCCGCCAACCCGCGCGAAACAGTTGCCTACGCCCGCGAATTTCTCGCCGGACTGCGCACCGCCAACGTGCTGGGATGTGGCAAGCATTTCCCCGGCCTCGGCGAGGGCACCCTCGATAGCCATCACAATCTTCCGGTAATCGACAAGTCGCTGAAAAAACTTCTGGCTGAAGATTTGCTTCCCTATCGACTTCTTCGAGCCTCCTTGAAGCTAATCATGATTTCGCACGCCGCCTATCCGCAAGTCACACACGATCGCACTCCAGCATCGCTATCGCGAACCTGGATCACCGACATCCTGCGCAAGCGTATCGGCTATCGCAGCCTGATCGTTTCCGACGATCTGGAAATGGGCGGAGTTTTATCGGCAGCTCCCATCGGCGAAGCCGCCGTCGAGCACATTCGCGCCGGCGGAGATATTTGCCTGATCTGCCATCGCGAAGACTACATAACGCAAGCCTACGACGCCCTGGTCAGGGCTACAGAGCGCGACGCAAAATTCTCCCACCGCGTCGCCGACTCCGTGCGCCGGGTGCTCGCGTTCAAAAACAAATCGGCGAACATTCTGCGCAAGATGCCGACAAGCCCTTCCGCCGCAACCGTTGAGAAACTTTCACGAAAACTCTGGGAATTCGGTGAGCAGATCCGGCTGGAAGCCCTGGCGCGTGGCGAAGCCGCAAGTTCGAACTCCACTCGTCGCGAAAATCGCAGGAAGAATTCCGGACTTCCGCGACCATGACGAAAAAAACAATGATCGTGGCCGGAGTGATGAGCGGCACCTCCGCTGACGGCATCAACGTCGCGTTGGTGAGGATAAAAGAGCTGCGATCGCGCGAACCAGACGTGAGCGCCCATCCCAGTTTCGAGTTACTCGGCCACGCGGAATACGCTTACCCAAAGAAAGTTCGCGCAGCCGTAATGGCCGCGATGAACGCTACACGAGCCAGCGTAGCCGATATGTCTCGCCTGAATTTCTTCCTTGGCGAACTCTATGCCGAGGCTGTCCTCGCCACTCAGCGCCAGGTCCGCGTAAAAGCCGATCTCGTCGGCTGCCACGGGCAGACTCTTTATCATCAGGGCGAACCCTCGCGTTTCCTCGGCCGCAAACTAACCGCCACATGGCAGACTGGCGAACCCGCAATCATCGCCGCCAGAGTGGGCACGCCAGTTGTTTCGGATTTCCGCCCCTCAGATCTGGCCGCCGGAGGCAAAGGCGCACCGCTGGTTCCCTTCCTCGACTACCTGCTTTTCCGCAACGCGCACATGGGAAGAATCGTGCAAAACGTCGGTGGCATTGCCAACCTCACCGCAATCCCCGCAAACGCATCTGCCAGTGATGTGATCGCCTTCGACACCGGCCCCGGCAATATGGTGATCGACGCTGTTACCCACCATCTCTTCCACCAGCCGTTCGACCGCGGAGGCAGAATCGCCGCCTCTGGCCAAGTGCAAGGTAAGGTCATTCGCAAAATCTTGCAGCGCGATTTTTTCCGCAAGGCTCCTCCCAAAACCGCCGGTCGCGAAGAATTCGGCCGCGAATTCGTTCGCGAATTCACGCGAGCCTGCGGCCGCCGCCCCAAACGAGATATCGTCGCCACGGCCACAGCGCTTACGGCTAAATCAATCGCCGCTGCTATACAACGTTACACCGCGCAAAACACAACGCGTAAGCAGCGCTTTCATGAAATGATTCTCTCCGGCGGCGGTGCGAAAAACTCTACGTTGATATCCATGTTAACCAGCGAACTCACCTCGCTCGGATTACGCCTCCGGTTCTCCGACGAATTTGGCCTTCCCTCGGCCGCAAAAGAAGCCGTCGCCTTCGCCATACTCGCTCACGAAACCTGGCACCATCGTGCGTCCAATGTGCCGTCGGCAACCGGGGCAAAGCGTCCAGCAATTCTGGGCAAGATTTCGTATCCTTAGACAGCCGATTATGAGAAAGGGCAGTCATGCCGGTTTACGTCGCACTGTTGCGCGGTATCAATCTCGGTGGACACAAGAAAATAAAGATGGAGGAGCTTCGTGCTTCGCTTGCTGCGATGGGCTTTGATGACGTGAAAACCTATATTCAGAGCGGAAACGTCGTATTCAAAACCGCAAAGATATCCGACAAGGCGCTCTCGAGGAAAATCGAGGCGACAATTCTTTCCAAGTTTGGCCATTCCGTCTCTGTCATCATTCGAACCGCTGACGAGATCAAGCAGGTGATTGCCAATAATCCTTTCCTGAAGCAAGCAGACATTGATCAGACAAAGCTGCACGTAATGTTTCTCACCGAACCACCCGCGCAATCCGCTCTCAAGCAACTGGAAACTCTTGTTCTCAAGCCGGATCAATTCCGCTCCCTCGGCAAAGAACTTTATTTTTATCTTCCCAACGGCGTCGCGGAAAGCGCTGTAATGAAAAAGCCGATCGATCGCGGTCTGGCGATTCCGACAACCATGCGAAACTGGAGAACCGTTAACACCATCCAGCAAATGTGCGTGGACTTCCGTTGATGCGCCGCACAATTTTCATTCTGGCAGCGCTCGCGCTAAGTTTTGCGCAGCTCTCGTGTTCCCATAGGCCCGATCCCAACACGCTGGTCATGCTGATCGAGTCCAGCCCCACCAATCTCGATCCCCGCATTGGAGTCGACGCCCAATCCGAGCGCATCGACAATCTCATCTTCGACGACCTCCTTTCCCGTGGCGACAACTTGGACGTCGCCCCCGGCCTCGCCGAGCGTTGGGAAATCCCCGATGCCCTCACCTACGTTTTTCACTTGCACCACGGCGTAAAGTTCCATGACGGCCGCCCGCTCACCTCACGCGATGTGAAGTGGACTTTCGATTCCCTTCAAGGTAAAGTCCGCACCACCAAAGCCGCCGTCTACCGCTTCGTCAATCACATCGACGCGCCCGATGACTACACCGTCATCTTTCATATGAAAGAACCCACCGCAACCCTGCTATGGAACCTTTCCGACGGCGCCATCGGCATCGTCCCCTACGGCAGCGGCGCGGAAATGACAACGCATCCCATCGGCTCCGGCCCCTTCAAATTCGTCAGCGCCGAAACCGACAAAGAAGTTATCCTCGAACGCAATGACAATTACTGGGGCGAGAAACCGAGACTGACCAGCGTTCGTTTTGCCGTGGTTCCCGACGCCACCACGCGCGCCCTCGAACTGCGCAAAGGTAGTGGCGACGCCACCATCAACGCGCTCACGCCCGATACTGTGCTCACCCTGCAGCGCGATCCCTCCCTCGCCGTCGAACGCGCTCCCGGAACTGTCCTCGCTTACATGGGATTCAATCTTCGCGATCCCATCCTGCGCGACGTTCGCGTCCGCCAGGCAATTGCCTATGCGTTCGACCGCACTCCGATGATCGAATATCTCTGGCGAGGCGAAGCGCAGCCGGCTCGCAGCATTCTTCCACCGCAGAGTTGGGCTTACAACGGAAACGTGCCTGCCTACGATCACGACCCCGAAAAAGCCCGCCAGTTGCTCGATTCCGCCGGTTATCCAGCCGTCAACGGAATTCGCTTTCACCTCGCGATGAAGACTTCGACCGACGAGAACACGCGCCTCATGGTGGCCGTCATGCAGCAACAGTTGCGCGAAGTGGGAATCGTGCTCGATATTCGCACTTTCGAATTTGCCACATTCTTCGCCGACGTCACTCACGGCGCATTCCAGCTTTACAGCCTGCGCTGGATCGGAGGCAACGAAGATCCCGATATCTTTGAATACGCCTTTCAC
>JBAVGI010000180.1:0-1505 GCA_049684755.1 Candidatus Sulfotelmatobacter sp. | reverse complement strand
ATCCTCACTCGATCGATCTCTGGGCGATCCATCCCGGAGGCCGCACCATTCTCGATGCCGCAGAGCAGGGACTGGCGCTGAGTGCGGAGGCGCTTGCCGATTCACGCGCCATTCTCGCCAACTACGGCAACATGTCTTCGGCAACCGTGATGTTTGTACTGGAACGCATGATGCGGCGCGCCCGCTCTGGCCAACAGGGCTGCGCCATGTCGTTCGGTCCCGGCGTAACCGCCGAAACTATGATGTTCCACGCGGTTTGACGGCATCGAAGGATGCAGAACGCGCTCTCGCCCACGGTTTCGCAGACAGAATGAAACCCACCCCCGACTTCCGCCATCGCGCCCAGCTCACCGAACTCATGGATGAGCCGTGCACGCGTGAAGAGTTGCGCGCCTGTCTCCGCGATCTAGCGCAACTCAATCGCTGGTTCCTCGGCTATCGGCCCGTCTTGCACTGGCTCAGTCTCGCGCTTCCCGCGTCCCCTAAAGGGCCCATCCGGATTCTCGACGTCGGCTGCGGCTACGGCGACACGTTGCGGCGCATTGAGCGCTGGGCTCTCCGGCGCGGAATCAAGGTCGAACTAGCCGGCCTCGACATCAACCCTGACACCGCTGTCATCGCCGCCGAAGGCGGCCCATCTAACATCCGCTGGATCTCTGCCGATGTCTTCCGCTATGAGCCCGAGCAGCCCGTCGATTGCGTAATCAGCTCCCTTTTTACGCATCACCTCGGCGAAGCGGACGTGGTTCGCTTCCTCGAGTGGATGGAATCCCACGCCAGACTTGGCTGGTTCATCAACGATCTTTCGCGCGCGCCGGTTCCCTACCACCTTCTCCGCATCTTCGCCAAACTCGCTCGTCTGCATCCATTCGTGCAGCACGACGGCCCGGTTTCAATCGCGCGCGCTTTCGTGCGCGAAGATTGGGAGAGAATGTGCGCCGCCGCAGGCCTCACCTCTAATGCGGTTTCCATCGTGCCGTTCAAGCCAGCGCGCCTCTGCGTCATGAGGACAAAGCCGCGATGACCGCCGTACGTAAACCCGCCGACCTTAACGTCGACAATCTCGTCATTGGCGGTGGTCCCGCCGGCTCTATGCTGGCTCTGCATCTGGCCGCCGCCGGTCGCCGCGTCACGCTCGTCGAAAGAGAGCCCGCTGCCCACGACAAGGTGTGCGGTGAGTTCCTGAGTCGTGAGGCTGTATGCTATCTTCGTCAAGTCGGATTCGATCCTCTTGCTCTTGGCGCACAGGTCATCCGCTCAGTGCGCCTGTCGTCGGGTGAAAAAGTTGTTTCGTCGCAGCTGCCCTTTGAGGCGCTCTCGCTCTCCCGCCGCGCTCTCGATCAGGCTCTGCTGACACGCGCTGCGCAAACATGCGACGTCCTTCGCGGCCATGCCGTCGAATCGCTCGCCGACGACGGCCAGGACTGGGTCGCACGCTTCACCGGAGGAAATTCTCTTCGCGCCTCAGCCGTCTTCCTCGCCACTGGCAAGCACGACCTCCGGGG
>JBAVGI010000179.1:0-28432 GCA_049684755.1 Candidatus Sulfotelmatobacter sp. | reverse complement strand
GACTCTATGTCAACCCAGCCCAATCGAATTCCAACACGCGAGCGACTACGCTCGGTTCGGGAAGCACCCGTCAGCCAAAAATACGCTGCCCGTTTCCTCAATCTCCACCCGAAGACCGTGCTCCGCAAGGCTCGCGAGGGCTCGCTTCCCGCTCATCCGGTTGGGACAGATCGGAAGCGATGGCATTTCTATCTCTCGGAGCTAGACCATTGGCTTCGTTCTCAGGTAATCTCAGGCAGCCACCCGCGTCGCCAACCCCAAGGAGATTACATTGGCTAAGCGAACGCGGTATCAGTACGGTAGTGTTGAGATCAACAAACGCGTAACAGGACCGGACGTATGGCTCTATCGTTGGTGGGAACCGACTTCAGACGGTCGCAGGACCAGAAGAGGGTTCACCGTCGGAACCGTCGAAAAGTACAAGACGGAGGCCCACGCCTTGAAAGCAGCAGAAGGCATGCGGCTGATGATCAACGATGGGATGTTGCGCCGAGATCCGGTTCTCTTCTGTGGCATCCTCGACCGTTTCCTGCTCGATCAGAAACAGGAAGAGGACGCCGAACAAATCACTCACAATACTCTAGCCTCCTACCGAAGTATGATTTGCCAACACATCCGACCCAAGTGGGGCGACGTCTGTCTCGAAGACGTTCGGCCCGCTTTGGTACAGGATTGGCTTCGCAAGCTCGTCCTCTCGCCCAAGTACAAGGGACATATTCGATCCCTGATGTATCGTCTTTTCGACAAGGCGATGCTTTGGGAATTGCTGAATGTGGAACGAAACCCCATGGACTTGGTCGAAGTGAAGGGCATCAGCAAGCGCAAGAAACGTCCTCGCGTCCTTCAGGTAAAGGATGCTTGGCAAATGCTCGACGCGCTGGTTCAGCCCTTTCGAACCATCGTGCTAATTGGCTTGTGTTTCGGTTTGCGAATCAGCGAAATCCTGGGTTTGCGCTGGACGGATTTCGATTTCAAGCGATCGGTGGTTCTGGTTCAACGATCAGCGGTCGGAAAGCGGCTCAACAAGTTGAAGACGGAGTATTCGCAGGACGAGGTTCCAATCGAACGGGGCTTTATCCTCGAACTCAAGAAATGGCAAGCGCTCTGTCTCGATACCGAAGAGCACTGGCTTTTCCCGAGCCCGGTGACGGGTCGACCGTATCATGCCGACTCGATGCGCAACGACTACCTGGTTCCTACAGGTCTGAAATTGGGACTTGGCAGGATCGGGTTTCACACGTTCCGTCACACATATCGTGCGTGGCTGGACGAAACCGGAGCACCCGTGGGCGTACAGCAGAAACTCATGCGACACGCGCACGTCTCAACCACAATGGACCAGTATGGCAATGCCTCGGCGTTGGCCAAGCGCAAGGCCAATCGGCCCATTGTGCAACGCCTCTTGCAAAGGCCTGCCAATCAAGAGGTCTCCATTCAATAAATAAGGGGAACTGTGAGGCAGTTCCCCTTATTGGACAGTTTTGGACAGTTGCTGCAAGTGCCCAATCGCCCGTAACTCTATGATTGCGTTGGTTGCGGGGGGTGGATTTGAACCACCGACCTTTGGGTTATGAGCCCAACGAGCTACCAGACTGCTCCACCCCGCAGTTCGATCATAAACAATGGTTCGAAGGCCGTCAAACTCGCGGCGGTGGCTGTGGCCGTCAAGGTTGCGAACCAAACAGCGCCAGGATTCGATGATTGCATGGCGATCTGCTTTGGCACCGCCTCCACGATGATGAACTGACTCGTGATTGGAACGCATCGCGTTCCGCCGTATTAGCATCAAACCAGCGTCGAAGTTTGGGAATACAATCCTCTAAGGCTACCTACAAGCAAGGAGAACATTACTTATGGCCAAGAAAGATCTGAACGCGAAATCTCCGGCGGGCGAGCGCGGGATTTTGAACTCGCAGCCTCGGATTCACCAGCACGCCGCTGAAATTCAGGAGTATGGAACCGTTTCGCATATGTTGCCTCTCGAACTGGAAGAGCCGGTTCGCCTTGAAATGACCGAGCAGCTTAACCTTCTGCTGGCCGACACCATGACCTTGCGTGATCTGTATAAGAAATCGCATTGGCAAGTTGCCGGACCAACTTTTTATCAACTCCACCTTTTGTTCGATAAGCATTATGGCGAACAGTCTGAACTGGTAGATACGATCGCCGAGCGCATCCAGCTTCTCGGTGGAGTCTCCATCGCCATGGCACACGACGTGGCTGAAACCACCCGCATCGAGCGTCCACCCAAGGGCAGGGAAGAAGTGCCGGTGCAGATTTCTCGCTTGCTCGATGCCCACCAGATCATCCTCGGGCATTGTCGGAAGCTGGCCAAGCGGGCTGATGAACTGGACGACGCTGGTACCAACGATATGGTCGTCAGCGACGTACTTCGAACCAACGAATTGCAAGTCTGGTTCATCAGCGAGCATTTAGTCGATATGCCGCTGGTCCACGCCGAACAACCGCGGCTGCGCAACGTGGGCTAGTTAAATTAAACGACAAGAAATAAATGGCAGGCCGTCATGGGCCTGCTTTTTATTTTTCTGCTGTTTCCGCCCGCGACAACTCTGCTGGGTCAGTGCTATTGTGGAAAGCTTCACAACGAACAATTCCGACTATGTCATCTTCTATCGAACACCTTCTGGCAAATTACGATGATCGTGCTCCGCTCTCGCAAGCTTCAACGATCCCCGCTACGTGGTACACCGACCCACGCATCGCAGAACTGGAACGCTTAAGCGTATTCAGCAAGACTTGGCAATTGGTCGCGCGCACCGATCAAGTCCAAACGCCCGGGCGATTCGTCTCCGCCACCGTTGCTGGAGAACCCATTGTTGTGGTTCGCGGAAACGATGGCATTCTTCGCGCTTTTTATAACGTCTGCCGGCACCACGCTGCCGCTGTCGTAACCGAACCCTGCGGCCAGGCCTCCATCTTGCACTGTCCGTATCATGGTTGGAACTACGGACTCGATGGTTCCCTCAAAGGCATGCCCGAATTCGATGGAGTCGAGAATTTTGATCGCGCTCAAAACGGCCTGGTTCCAATAAGAGTCGAAACCTGGGAGTGCTTCGTCTTCATCAACCTCGACAATGACGCTGCCCCCCTCGCCGAATTTCTCGGCGCCCTGGCTAAGCGCGTTGCCCCGCTGGGCATCAGCAAACTTCATTACTTCGACCGCCGCACTTTCGACATCCATTGCAACTGGAAGGTCTTTGTCGATAACTATCTTGATGGCGGTTATCATGTGCCGCACCTGCACAAAGGTTTGAATTCAGTTCTCGATTACAAGCAATACACCATTGAGAACGAAGACCGTTATTGCCTTCAATCCAGCCCGATGGTTACTTCGTCGGAAGACGCCGCCACCGGAGCCACGCGCAAAGGCGATCGTGCCTGGTATTTCTGGCAGCATCCGAATCTAATGATCAACTGCTATGCGGGATACATGGACACCAATCTCGTGATGCCAATCGACGTGGGACATTGCAGAGTGATCTTCGATTTTTATTTTGCGGACATCAGCGATGCCAGCCGCGGATACAACGAGCAGTCCGTTAATTTTGGCAACCGTGTGCAGGAGGAAGATCTTGGCATCTGTGAGGATGTGCAGCGCGGCTTGAATTCGCGTGCCTACCGCGCAGGACGGCTCTCTGTGCGCCGCGAAGCCGGAGAACAATTATTTCATCGTCTGCTGGCTGCTGATCTTAAAGCCGAGCAGAGGGTGCTTGAACTGGTGAAATAAGCCGGTGAAATAAAGAGTGATCCTGTCTCTCCTTCTACTCCTGTGAACCTTGTTCCCGTCGCATTGCGCGCACGTCGATTCCCAGATGCTCCGCTTTCTTGTAAAGATGACTGCGCTCCAGCCCCAGCGATTTCGCAGCCAGACTGACGTTTGAATGGCTGCGCTTCAACTCCGCGAGAATCACTTCGCGCTCGAAAGCATCCACGCGATCTCCCAGCGCTCCGGAAGAGAACGTAGAAGCGGCAACGCCAATATCGCCGCCCTTCGGCAAAGCCATCTCCACGGTCGCGAGATCAACTTGACCGTTCGTCGCCAGCAGCATCAACCGCTCCACCATGTTGCGTAACTCGCGCACATTACCCGGCCAGATGTGCGATTGCAGCTTAGCCATTGCCTCGTCGGAAAATGGAACCGGCTTCCATCCATTCTGCGCGCCCACTTGCGCCGCAAAATGCTTCACCAGCGCTGGAATATCCTCGCGCCGCTCGCGCAAGGGAGGCAGCACTAGCGGGAAAACATAAATACGATGAAATAAATCCTGCCGGAATTTTTCTTCCCGCACGCGCGCTTCCAGGTCTCGGTGCGTCGCCACCACTACGCGCACGTCCACATTCACCGGCTTCTCGCCACCCACCCGCTCTACTTCTCCTTCTTCGAGCACGCGCAACAGCTTGGCCTGCATCGCCAGCGGCATATCCCCAATTTCGTCCAGAAAAATTGTCCCGTGATCCGCCTGTTCAAATTTTCCCGCGTGTCGTCCCGCAGCGCCGGTAAAAGATCCCTTCTCGTGCCCGAATAATTCCGATTCAATCAGTTCCGCTGGTACCGCCGCGCAATTCAAAGTCACAAATGCATTGCTGGAACGCGAGCTGCGTTCGTGGAGAGTTCGCGCCACCAGTTCCTTTCCCGTACCTGTTTCTCCCAAAATGCAGACTCGAGTCTCGCTGGCCGCCACGCGCTCCACCTGCGCCATCACCCGTTGCATGGCCGCTCCCTGCCATACCAGTTCATGTTTTCCGAGGCGCTGCTTGAGTTGCCGGTTCTCGCTTTCCAGTCGCTGCAGCTTCAGCGCATTCTCCACCGTCAGCAAAAGCTTTTCCGTGGAGATGGGTTTCTCCAGAAAGTCCAACGCGCCCAGCCGCGTCGCTCGCACGGCCATTTCAATTTCTGCCTGCCCGGACATCATTACTACCGGTGCCGTCACTCCGAGGGCCTTTAATTCCTCGAGCAACGTAAGTCCATCTTTTCCCGGCATTCGTACATCTGAAAGAATCAAGTCGAACTTCTGCGCCTTGGCTAATTCCAGCGCTTTCGCCGGGTTGTCGCAGACCGTTGCTTCGTGGCCAGCCAGCCGGAACGCCCGCGACAATGACGCCAACGTGTTCGCCTCATCATCCACAATCAGCAGATGTGCTTTGGTCGCCAAACATCCTCCATCTTTCAATTTGCTTTATCGATATTCATCAATCTTCATTATCCGTTTCGCACCGTGTCCGGCAACTCAATCACAAACGTCGTCCCTTGCCCCGGCGCGCCTTGTGCCCAAACTCTGCCGCCGTGATCGCTCACAACGGATTGCACAATCGCCAGCCCCAGACCGGTGCCATTTGCCTTGCTCGTATAATAAGGAGTAAATATTCGCTCGCGCTCTTCCGCTGTCATCCCCGGCCCCGTATCCGCAACCTCGATCTGCACTCTGCCCGCTTCCTGCTGTGTGCGCAGAGTCAACTTGCCGCCTTGCGGCATCGCGTCCACGGCATTGAGCACCAGGTTCGAAATTGCGCGATGCAACAATTCCGAATCAGCCGGTACCGCTATCAAATGCGGATCCAGCTGCAAATCACATTTGATCTTCGCACGCTCGGGTGCGGCCAGTTGAGCCTGAAAAAGCTGCATCACGCCGCGAACCACGTCATTCACTTGCACTGGCCGCAATTGCGGTTGTGGCATCTTCGAGAATTCGCTGAACCTGCCAATAATCCCCTTAAGGTTCGCAATCTCTGCCAGCAAGGTTCTTGAACTCTCGCGGAATACTTCTTCGAACTGCTCCGGACTTTGCTGCCGCGCGCGCACCAGATTCTCCATCGTCAACTGCAAGGGGAATAGCGGGTTCTTCAATTCATGCGCCAAGCGCCGCGCCAACTCGCGCCATGCGGCCACGCGCTCCGCCTGCACCAGCCGCTCTTTTTGTGCAAGCAATTCAGTCGTCATTCGATTAAAAGAATCAGCCAACCGCCCCAGCTCGTCGTGGCCCGAAACATCCACGCGCACATCCCAATTCCCCGCCGCCACCTCTTGCGCAGCGTGCGCCAACCTCTCCACCGGACGCGTTACCCGCGCCGCCGCCCAACTGCTCAAAAGAATGGCCAGCACAATTCCTCCTCCGCCCACCAGCAGTGCGGCCGAACGAATATGCCGTTTCAACTCCACATAAGTCCGGCGTGAATTGCCGATCAGCAGAATCGCCAGCAGCGGACGATCGCTCGCTGTCCCCGCGCCCCGCAATGGTATTGCATGAAACACTTCATCATCGGCGCGATCTTGCGACCATGCCACTACCCCACTCATCTCCTGTCCATACTTCCTGACGGCGTCGACCACCGGCTGCAGATTGCTTAGAGAGTGTTTTTCGTCGGTAATTGATCCTGCAGGATCGATCAGCCAATCTGGCGAAAAATGATCGCCGCGATTCTGGTAGAGCAGTGCGCGCATGCCCGCGGGCAAATCCAGTGCCGAAAGAAAATCTTTATCCAGCCGGCGTCCTCCGATTACATAAACCGGACGCTCTCCATGCGTGGAGCGCACCGCACACAATCCCAGCTCCGTTCCATCCTGTAATTCTTCCTGCTTCAGAAAAGCGGCCTGGTCAGGCGCTTCGGCAAAACTCCCAAAATCACTTTCTCGATGCCCAAACTTCGCCGGGGATTGTGCCGAGGAAATGATGGTTCCATCGCTTTCAACGAACTCCAGAAAATCCAGATGACTGTTTTCCGCCGTGGTTTTCGCCAACTCAAAATAAGGACCGGGATCAGCGGGCGCACGGTTTAACGCCACCGCCATGCGGCTCACGGTCTCCGAGCTAGCGATGGTCTCGACTCGGCGTGTCACTTCCTCGCCCTGGCGGTTGAACTCGCGGCGAAACTGCGCTACCAGCGCCGCCGTCCGCTCATCGTCGCTGCGCACAAAGGCGCGCCGCGTTACCTCCGACACCAGCCACGCGACCGCCGCCACCGAAAGAAACACGGTCAGCGCGAACACCGCCAGCAGTTTGCGGCGAAAGATCATGCCTTCCTTTTTTCCCCGAAAACTTCTCGCATTATTCGGCCAGACGAATCCTTGGCATCATATCGCACGGTACCGTTGTTCCACGCGCGATTCTGTTTGGCTATTTCTGTTGCTGTTCCGCCTGCTCGTTCTGGTTCGCCATACTCATGCCGCGCAGCACGTCATTGGCGAAGAAGAATTTTCCGTCGGCTGGAACCATCATGATCTGCAGTTTGTCGGAGAGCCGCTCAGCCACGATCTTGTTAATCAGCAGAGGATTCCCCTTCAAAATTTCTGCCTCGCTGTGTAATCGTTCCGCGTCCGCCGCTGCCGTCACGCGAATGCGATCTGCCTCCGCGTCCGCCAGCAACTTCCGCCGCTCGCCTTCGGCTTTGCTGTCGATCACTTTAGCCTGCGCCTCTCCTTCCGCATTCTGGATGGTCGCTTCCTTGCGTGCCTGCGCTTCTAGCCGGCTCTGTTCGATCTGCTTCTGTTTGAGCGGCAGAGTGTACTGCATCGCGTCTGATTCGCTCTTGGCCCGCAGTACCTTCACTCGCGCTTCACCCTCCGCCATCTTCACCTGCCGCGCTTTCATGGCTTCGGCTTCCAGTTCGGCGATCCGCACTTCTTTGCCCTTCAACTCAGTTTCCACGCTCATCTGATCGTTTTCTTGTTCCTTCAGCAACAAGGCCTGCAGTCCCTCCGCATATTCCGGCGGCAACTGGATGTCTCTCAGCATCACCTCTTTGACCACGATTCCATCCGCCGCCAGTTTCTGCGCAATCAACCCTGCCGCCTTCTGCCGTACTTCCTCGCGCTTGGCTGAGAAAACATCTCGCACCGTGTAGTTCGGAACAATCTCGCGCCACACGCTCGCTACCGTAGGCGGAACGATCTCCTTTTCCACCGGCCGTGGCAGATTTTCTTCAATGTAATCCAATCTTCGCGCGTCCAAACGATAACGCACCGTGATCGCCAACCCCAGTGTCAGTCCTTCTTTCGCCTGCACGTTCAAAGGCTGAGTCTTAACGGATGATTTTGCCGTGGACGGTTTGGTGACTGCTGTTTCATCTTCGGACATTCCAGTGGTAAATATCTGGTCGCGGGTATCGAACAACGCCACATCTTCTATCAGTGGTGCCACCAGGTGAACTCCCGGATAAAGTGTCCCGGCCTTGGCCCCGCTCATCTGGCTTACCCGCACTCCCGCCATGCCGCTGGGCACCACGACAATGCTGAACGCCACTAGCAGCGGCCCCCATGCCAGCATCGCCAGCGCCAGCGATGTGCGCCACCGCAGCACGACAGGAACCGCAACTGCTTCCGCCGTCGCCAAGGCGCGGCGGTACAAGACTCCGCGGCAAAGATCATAGGCGAGAATATAAACCGTCACGATCATCATCCCTATGCCGCCTGCCATCAGTAAGTTCTTCAACGCCAGCATCGTCGTTCTCCTTCGCGCCTCAGCGCTTGGCTTCAGTTTTTATGGCCGCTGTCCGCCTCGAAAAGAACAGCCGGAACACTTGCCCGAAAATCAGTTCCTCCGTCAACAACGCTACCGCCAACGAAAAGATCATTCCGCCCACCACCACCATGAATGTAATTGCCATCTGCATAAGTCCTCCGCTCTGAAATTCTCAGTGCGCTCTCCGCAGAATTTCTCTACTTCTACGTAAGAGCAGGAGCGGAACCAAACTTCGCATTCTGAAAACACTGGACTTACTGGAAACGGTTTTCGATAACCAAGGCGGGATGCGGCAACAGCGTGTCAGGGCCGACACGCTGGCTCCGTTGACCAGCTTCTTCTGTTCGTTTCGGAATTGGAGCGCAACTCGCGCTAATGGATGTTGCTCAACAAAAAGTTCTCAATCTTTGGATTCTTTAAGGCGCCCGGCTCTTGCCGTCTGGGGTAACGGCTCTGTGGGGTTCTGTGGGTTAGAGCCGGGCGATCTCAATTAGAAGGCCTACTTCAATGTCAGCATTCTGCCCTCACGATTCTTTTATGTCGGTGACCTCCGTCACCTCTCTGCGTGATTACGTTGATCATTTGATTTTCTTGGAGGTTCCTTTTCGTCTCCGGCTCACACCACTGTGTGATCACCATCACGGTGTCAGATGCTCACACTTCCTAAACTAACGATCGAGTGCATATATTTCGAAAGTTCGATTTCGGAGAACTTAATCATGGCCTACGTAATCACTGATTCCTGTATCAAAGATTCGCTCTGCGTCGATGTTTGCCCAACCGATTGCATCCATCCCAAACAGGATGAGCCTGGTTTCGAAGAAGCGACTCAACTGTTTGTCGACCCAGCCGAGTGCATCGACTGCGGCGCCTGCATACCGGCGTGTACCTCCGATTCGATTCTCGCAGCCGACGACCTGCCTGAAGACAAAAAGCCGTTCGTCGAAACGAACGCCGCCTTCTTCAAACGCTGAGCGGCCGTTCCGGACAAGAAAACGAAGCGCTTTGTTTGACTTCTGCCTCTCGTCATCGCTATCGTTGCCCGCATGAACGTAGTCAAAGCCACCCGCAATTTCGAAGACTGGCTGGGCCTCCGCACTCATCTCGACAAGAAAGATCTCCGCCTGAAGCACGCGCGTATGAAGGCCGAGCTTTTCCCCTTCTTCCGTGCCACTTACTATCGCTGGGCGCAACTCTGGCCGCAGATTTGCCCGGCGCTGGCAAAAGCTCCGCACGTCCTCGCGGTTGGCGATCTCCATGTGGAAAACTTCGGCACCTGGCGGGATGTCGAAGGCCGCCTCATCTGGGGCGTCAACGACTTTGATGAAGTGTGGCCTATGGCCTACTGCATCGATTTGGTGCGGCTTACGGTCAGCGCCCATCTTGCCGTCGAGGCGGGAAACCTGCCGCTCAAAAGAGAAGATATCTGCGACACTACGCTCGAAGGTTATCGCGAAAGCTTGCGCGACCAGGGCCGCGCCTTCGTGCTGGGCGAAAAACATCAATGGCTGCGCCTGATCGCCGAAGGCGAGCTGCGTGATCCGGTTCGCTTCTGGCAGAAAATGGATGCGCTCCGCACTCTGAAAACCGAGCCCCCCGTCAGCGCCGTTGATGCCATCGAACATCTGATGCCCGCCCCGGGAATTCGATACCGCCTGGCTCACCGCGTGGCCGGACTTGGCAGCTTGGGCCACGCCCGTTACGTTGGCCTCGCCGATTGGCATGGTGGGCGCATCGCCCGCGAAGCCAAAGCGCTCGTCCAATCTTCGAATTGCTGGGCCGAAAGCGTCGGCTCCAAACAACAAAAAGGTCCCGCCGAGATTCTCTACCAAACCATCATCAACCGTGCCGTCCGTTGTCCCGATCCCTTCGTCCAGTTGCGTGGACGGTGGATTGTCCGGAGACTCGGGCCGCACTGCTCCCGCATCGAACTCGCGTCCTTGCGCGGCCCTGGTACCGAACTCCGATTGCTCCACGCCATGGGATTTGAAACCGCCAACATCCACCTTGGCACTCCATCCGCCCGCAAAACGATCCTCCGCCATCTCAATAAGCAAAAATCGAGATGGCTGCACCACGCCGCGGAAGCCATGCTCGACGCCGTTCGTCGCGATTGGGAATTCTGGAAGGAGAAGGGATACAACTGACTCAACCGCCGGGCTTCTCTGTCCCCAGCCGGCTACTACCTTCCGACCATGCAATCGAGCCCGCTGGGCCTATCTGGACCCTTGACGCTTGGCTTATTGCAGAGCGTTCGACATCGAACATACGTTCTACCGCGAATACTGTAATACTTCCGCTTCGCACTACGAACCAGTCTGAATATGAACCAGTCTGAAAGTGACCGCATTCAGGAGCTGTGCTCCAAAATCGCGGTGGAACAAGATCGGCAAAAATTTCTGCAGCTGGTCCAGGAGCTGAACCGCGTTCTGTCTACCAAGGATGGACGCCCACACGAAAGTGACAGTCATCGAAAGGACGATTAATTTCGTGGGCCTACGCACTTGAGCGTCATTTGCCTTGGTGCAAAGGACAACCTCGGACCAGTCACATCCATAGGGGAACTGCTAGGAAGTTTCTCCGTATGTTCTACATTTTTATTCCTACGCATTTCCATGGAGCTGATGCGCCCGCCTACAGCCTTTCCACATCGCGGAAGCCTGTTACTTGCATCCAACGATTATGGGAACCGATGCCTTAGTGGAAGGAAATATCATCGCTAAGCGAGCCATAAAAACGGGCAAGTTGCCTTCATTGCATCCCGGCTGCCGCTCCGATGCCGATGGGAAAGCGGTGAGTAATCTAATTCTGTTGTCACTTCCCGATAAAGAATACAACTTGCTTCGCCCCCACTTGGAGGCCACGAACCTTCCACAGCACAGAATTCTTCAGGAGCCCGGCGAAAAAATTGACTTCGCGTATTTTCTGAACGACGGTATGGCATCTCTGGTGGCTCTCAGTCACGACGGGAGAAGTGTGGAAGTCGGTATCGTCGGCAAAGAAGGTATGGTAGGGATGTCGCTTACCCAGGGCCTCCGCCGCGAGATCTTCAGGGCCATCATGCAAATGTCGGGAAGTGGAATGCGCATTCGCTCCGAGGTGTTTCAGGATATTCTGCTTTCCACTCCGGGGCTACGTTCCCAACTGGGCCGCTTCGCCCTCATGCACGGCATGCAGGTTGCCCAGCTCGCCGCCTGCAACCGGCTGCACGGAATTGATCAGCGCTTGGCCCGTTGGCTGCTGATGTGCCAGGACCGCTTCGATTCTCAATCGCTCCCGTTGACACACGACTTCCTCGCGCAAATGCTCGGCACTGGACGTCCCAGCGTAAGTCTGGCCGCGGGAATGCTGGAAGATGCGGGCCTGATCGAGAACCTTCGAGGCACGGTGAAAATATTAAATCGTAAAAGTCTCGAAGCCGTTGCCTGCGAATGCTACGGCGTGATCCAGCATTTCAACGGCGACCTGGGTCTGAAATAATAAGCCGTTTTCCTTGATTTTTACCCGGTGCACCCCTGTGTCCGCTGTGTTTAAGAATCTGAACTCTCTCCCCGGTGCCTCGTGGCGCTGACTGGGTTACACTATCTCGCCGCCTATGCCAACCGCTGGCCTGAATGTCGAGAAGCTCCTCACCGAACTTGAAGCCGCTAAGAATCTATTCGACGCAGGCAACGCTTCCCGCATCACTAAACTTCTTACGCAACTCTCAAGATTCCAATTCACCGATCCTCGCCGACTCATTCGCTTCCACGAGTCTCTACTTTTCCTCCGCGCTTTTCCCCACTCGCAATCTTTAATCTCGCCCATCGAAAAACTTTTGACTTTTTTCCACCAGCGCATAGAGAAACTTCGCGCCGCGAACGCCGATATGTCGCTGCTTGATGACTTCGACACTTCCGGCATCGCCGGCACCACCATGCAGGACACACTTTCTTTCGACGTCGTCCAATGGCTTGTGCGCCGCTTTCCCCACAATGTAGAAATTGCCTGGAACGATTACTGGGATGACCATCAGGCCGAGCGCGCCCGCGGATCGATCTGGCCGCGATTCATTCCGCTGCTCGAAGAAGATGCCGACGTGGAAGCCAACATCCCATGGCAGAACTGGCTCGATGCCGCCCGAGGCCATGAGAGCCCGCTCCCGTGGCTGGTGCGCCGCTTCGAACAACTCCCGCTCCCCGAGCGCCAGCGCGCCGAACTCTACGACTCTTTTCATCTGCCTATTCGCTGGCGACTCGAAAATCTAAAACTTTCGCGCACCCGCAACTTCGCTCGTCCGCGGCGCTTCTATTTCCACGATGCCCCGCTCATCCAGCGCAGCGAAGTTTCGCTCGCCGGCGAACTGGCCCGGCCCGCACCCAAATTCGAAAAGCTGTCCACTGCCGCGGGAGAATCCGTGATGAACGCGATCCGTGAAGTCATGGTCGTTCGCTATCGCGAGCTCTACGGCACCACACTCGGAGATGCGCGCACCGTCGTCCGCGCCGATCTCGGCCGCGGTGTCGTCATGCATTTCTGGGGATTGCCGGTGGACCGCCGTCTCCCGCTCCGCGGCTACGTAGCCGGCTACACTTTGAAAAACGGCGTCCCCATTAACTACATCGAAGCCATTGGCCTCTGCGAATGGATCGAGGTCGGCTTCAACACCTTCTACACCTACCGGCAGGGCGAAACCGCATGGATTTACGCTCAGGCTCTGCGCTGCCTATGCGCCCTCACCGCCGCAAAATGGATTTCGATTTATCCCTACCAGATCGGCCAGAATAATGACGAGGCCATCGATTCCGGCGCATTCTGGTTCTATCGCAAACTAGGCTTTCGCCCCGGCCGCGCTGATCTGCGAGAATTATGTGAAAGCGAAGAAAAAAAAATCATCGCAAACCGCGCATACAAAACTCCAGCGCGAATCCTCAAACGCCTCGCCGAGGCGTACATGTTCTATGATGTCCATCCATCCGACGGCGGCAAGCAGTCCGGTCCCTGGGACACCTTCTCCACTCGCAATCTTGGCTTGCTCCTCAACCGCCGGATGGCCCGCCAGTTCCAAGGCGACAGCCAAAAATTCCGGCGAGCCTCAGTCATAAACGTAACCCGCGCCCTGGAAATTAACCCGGCCGGCTGGAGTCAAGCTCAGATGCAAAGTTTGCAAAACTGGTCATTAGTTCTGGCTCTGATCCCCGGGCTCTCGCGCTGGTCACGCATCGAGAAAAATCAACTGGCTAAAATCATTCGCGCCAAATCTGCCCCCAACGAAATGACCTACCTCCGCCAAACTCAGCGCCATTCCCGCCTCCGCGCCGAACTTCTCCGCCTCGGCTCGTGAGGGCGCGCCTGCCGTCAGGTTCAGCGCGACGAATTTGCCACAGTCGGCTATACTTTTCTTCGGTAGCCATCGATGTTGGTCGAAGCACTGCAGTCCCGCTTGAAAGTCCTCGAAGACGAAATCCTGCGCCTTTCGAATCTCGCCTCTCAGACGTCGGAAAAAGACCAACAGGAAAATCACTGGCTCATGGCCAAAGATCTGCAGCGTGAAGCCCAACACTTGCGCGCCCAGATCACAACAATTATTGCGGACGATCAGAGACTCGACATCGCGTAAATAAATTTTGCGAATTAATTTCACCCCAGTGTGGTCAGACTTGTGCTTCCAGGATTTTCATCACAAGTCCCACGGCCCACTCTGCAGCTCCGTTCCCTCGGGAGCCTCTCTCAACAATTCGTGTAAATCCAGTGGCCGAGTGTACATTTGTAGTTGTCCATTCGTAGTCCGCGGCCACTTTTCCCTGGGCTTATCGCAATACAACTCAACCCCATTTTGATCGGGATCGTTTAGATAAATCGACTCACTGACTCCGTGGTCCGCGGCTCCCTGCAGCGGGATCTTCGCCGCCAGTACTCTCCGCAATGCGATTGCCAGCGCGGCTCTTGAAGGATAAACAATCGCAGTGTGGTATAGCCCGGTGGTGCCCGGTGGCGGCGGCTCGCCTCCCAAACTTTCCCACGTGTTTAGCGCAATGTGATGATGGTATCCGCCTGCCGAAAGAAACACGGCGCCATCTCCGTAGCGCTGCGTCACTTCCAGCCCTAAAACTCCGGCATAAAACTTCAGCGAGCGCTGCAGGTCAGCAACCTTCAAGTGAACGTGTCCGATGCGCACTCTGGCATCGACAACATAAGGTGCATCGGCTGTTGAATTTGTTTTTTGTACAGCCATAATCTTGTCCCTGAAATGTGTGATCAGGTTTCGCCGCTCATCGCTCAGTCGTACCCTACTGCTTTTTCCGTACCCCCGAAAACGCCGGACTTTTCTTCAACCGTTCAGGAAAATGTTTTTCATATCTCGCCAATCCGGGGCAGATGAAATGATGCGCCGGTGTGAAGCCGAACGTCTCCATCTCATTCATCGCCTCGTCCGCGGTCCAGCCTTCGTCCGCCATGCGGTAAGCCGCGACCATCATGCCCGTTCGGTCGTCTCCCAGACGGCAATGCACAAAAACCTTTTTTCCTTTGCTCTCATGCAGAACTTTAAGAAACTGCGCAAACACTGCATCTCGCGGCCACGGACAATGCCACGGAATCGCCACATATTCCATTCCCAAACTCTTCACTGTCTTTTCTTCGCTCACGTCATTAGCATGAGTATCGACCACAACGTTAATCCCCATTTTCGCCAACGCCTTTAATCCCGCCGCGTTCAGCAATCCTCCGCGATAAAGGGTTGGCGTAACCTCGCCAAAATTTGGCACGCCTTTTTCCTGTAACTTGCGTCCGATGATGCGCGTTGCCTCGGACTTCGACTTTTGGTTCTCCGGGCCATTCGTCTGGGGCACAGCTCCGTCAGCGGCGGCGCCAACCACCAACAGCAGAAAAATACTAAGAATGCGAAGCCAACTATGCATAGAGTCCTTCATTGAGTGTTTCGATATCACAAAATGTTTACTTGGCCGCTCCTACAGGAAAAAAAATAAACCATCTGTTCGCTGGTGGACATACAAATCAACCGCCTCGACTGGAAACTACTTTTTTTGGGGGTCCGCCACCGGCGGCACAGCAATAGTGATGAACGCCAAAACCTCCATTTGCGCGATCTGCTCCAAGCCGCTCGCTCCTGGGGCGGCCGCCATCGACGACCGCGGTCTTCCGGTCCACGAAAAATGCTACGCCCTCGTCATCAAAGTGAGAGGAGTCAAGGGCGATAGCCACAGTGCTGTCCGCTGCCCCTATTGCGTCGAGGATCGCAATTTCAAACTCATGAAGGCCAGAGCCGACGGAGAATGGTTCCTCTGCTCCACTTGCGGCCACGCCATTATGCCCAGAAATTCCTCCTACCGTTGCAACTGTTCTAAGTGCATTGAATTTGCCTAACCCAGAGGGATTTTCCTTTCCGGGCCTACCCGGGATGTCTGCCTACGATCTCCGCCGTGCTGAAAGGGGTGGCTCAGGAAGTAATCTCGAGCAAATTTCCTTCTGTGTCGGCAATCACAGCTTCGTAGTATCCGTCGCCTGTGAGTCGCGGTGCGCTCACAATGTGAACTCCTGCGGCTTCCATCTCTTTGATCAGGCGATCCAGTGCGGCGCGCGATCCTACTGAGATGGCAAAATGCGCCGGCCGTGAGGCGTCTCCCGCTGATTTCATCAGCTCAAGCCGTGGACCCGAGCCAAGGGAAAGGAAATACGATTTGAAATCGCGCGTCGAACTCGAGTACATCGGTCCGGCCTTAGCTTTGAACCACCGTTCGTAGAATTCACGCGCGCGCTCCAGATCACCCACCCACGCGGCGGCATGCTCGATGCGGGCAACAGGATGGGGCGCCGCGCCCAGCAGTCCCAGTTCAATCAGTTCACCTCGTAGCGAAGCAGGATCGGTAAACAGAATGCCGTGCATACCCAGAGCAGTTGCCGCCTCTACGTTCGGCTTCAAGTCGTCGATGTAGACGGCTTCCGCAGGGTCGATGCCGTGAGTTTTGAAGAACAGATGAAAGATACGAGGATCAGGCTTGAGCAGACGCACCTCACCAGAAAGTACGACGCCTTGAAACCAGTGCAGGAATTCGAATCGCTTTAGAACGATGGGAAAAGTTTCCGCCGACCAGTTGCTCAGCGCATACAGAGAAACTCTACGTGCTCGCAATTCTGCGAGGATTTCAACCGTGCCATCAATCGCTCCCGCCACCATCTCCGGCTGACGCTCAATCCACGCGTCGATCAACTCCGCATGGCTGGGATGCTCCGACTTGAGCAACGCGCATGCCTCGGCAAAAGTTCTTCCCGCATCCTGTTGAGAGTTCCACGAAGTTGTGCAGACGTTGGCCAAAAAGTGTTCCATGGCCTTCTCGTCCCCATCGAAGAGCTTCCGATATAAATGACGCGGGTTCCAGTCAATCAACACTCCACCAAGATCGAACACCACTACCGAGCGATTCGCCATGATGAGTTATTTTATCCAATCGGCTGTCGGACCTCACTGAGCGAGAACCGCCGCTCTGCGGGCCGTCCGCAGGTTAAGATGATGCCAAAGCTAGGAACAAGAAACGATAGGCAAGAAAAGCAATGAGAGCCGGAGACAGGAAAGAGGCGAGGAAGGGGCAACCGTGACGGCCGTTGCCGTACTGATCACGCTCGCAATCCTGCTGGCTCCAATTCTCCTGATCCGTTTCCGTAAGCGATGGGTAGCTGCGTTCAACCGGTTCTTCTTGAACCGCATCACCGGTCTTTTCGCCGGCCGAATGCCCGGCTTCGGCATCCTCACCCATGTGGGTCGAAAGTCTGGCCGACTCTACCGCACGCCGGTAAATGTTTTTCCTGAGCCGGGCGGATTTCTGATCGCCCTCACCTATGGCCGAGACAGTGAGTGGGTCAAGAATGTTTTGGCCGCCGGCCACGCGCAACTGGAGACTCGCCGTGTGAAGTATGAACTTTCCACGCCGACGATCGTCCACGATCCCACACGCCGGCGATTCCCGCTCCCCGTCCGAACCATCCTCGGGATAATTGGTGCGAATGATTTCATGCATCTTTCCTGTTGGGCGGACACTCCCACCCCTCGCGCTTGAACTCCGCCGCGCAAAAAAGGCCACGATCCAATCATGGCCCTCTCTCATCGTTGTTGGGTTTTATTTGCGCGAATGCAGGCAGATCCGTGGCAAAAAGCTTCTAGTGCCTTCCTCCGCCCGGTCCGCTGCGTCCTCCGCGATCCCGTCCGCCGCCACCGGGCCTTCCGCCGCGGCCGCCGCGTCCACGATCACGCCCACCACCACCGGGCCTTCCACCACGTCCACCACGGTCTCCGCCATGCGGACGGTCTCCATGTGGACGATCACCGCTGCTCACCGGTGCTCCGCCCTCGCGGTTGAAGTTCGGCTCATCATCGGGAAAATCGCCGCCGCCTTCAATCACCATCGATCCAGTCAACGCCGGGGCGGGAACCGCTTCTCGCTCGTCGCCGCTGCCTTCAACCGGAGCCGCGCCATCTCCGCCGCCCATCTTCGCGCGCTGCTCCTTCAGAATTGCCTTGCGCGACAGGCGGATCCGGTTGCCCTCGACTGCCAGCACCTTCACCAGTACCTGATCGCCTTCCTTCAACTCGTCTCGGACATCGGCAATGCGATGCTCCGCCACTTCGCTGATGTGCAGCAATCCATCGGTGCCGGGAATGATTTCAACGAACGCGCCGAAGTCTGCCAGCCGCGTCACCTTTCCCAAATATGTTTTGCCAACTTCCGCAGTCGCCGTGAGATCCCCGATAATCTGCAGCGCCTTCGCCGCCGACGCCTGATCGCTCGACGCCACTTTTACCAATCCGGAATCTTCCACATCGATCTTGACTCCGGTTTGCTCCACGATGCTGCGAATCATCTTTCCGCCCGGCCCAATCAGATCGCGAATCTTGTCGACCGGAATCTGCACGGTGTAGAAGCGCGGAGCGAAATCAGAAATCTTTTCGCGTCCGCTGGTAATCACTTCTTCCATCTTGCCGAGAATATGCAACCGTCCGCGCTTCGCCTGTGCTAGCGCCTCTCGCATAATCTGCGAAGTAATGCCGGCAACTTTAATATCCATCTGCAGCGCAGTGATTCCATCTTTCGTTCCGGCAACTTTAAAGTCCATGTCGCCGTAATGATCTTCCGCGCCCGCGATGTCGGTGAGAATGGCATACTGCTCGCCTTCCTTCACCAGTCCCATCGCCACTCCAGCCACCGGAGCCTTCAGCGGAACTCCCGCATCCATCAGCGACAACGACGCACCACAAACCGTCGCCATCGATGATGATCCATTCGATTCCAGAATGTCCGAGACCACGCGCATCGCGTAAGGCCACGACTCCTCCGACGGCAGCACCGCCGACACCGCGCGCTCTGCAAGCGCGCCGTGTCCAATCTCCCGCCGACCCGCTCCCCGCAAGAACGCAACCTCCCCCACCGAAAACGGCGGGAAGTTATAGTGCAGCATGAAGCGTTTTTTGGCGTCGCCTTCGAAGCCTTCGAGGCGCTGCATGTCATCGCTGGTACCGAGTGTTGTTGTTACCAAGGCTTGGGTTTCGCCGCGGGTGAAGATGGCGCTGCCGTGGGTGCGAGGCAAAACTCCGGCTTCGATCCAGATGTCGCGAACTTCGTCGAAGGCGCGGGCATCGGGGCGGCGTTTCTTCTGCAAAACTTCTTCGCGGAAGATGCGTTCGCGAAGCGTCTCGTAATACTGTTTCAACTTCGCGAGAGCTTTTTCGTCGTCCTCGGGAATTTCGGCCTGCAACTTTTTCTTGATGTCTTTGACTAACGTGTAGCTTTCGGCTTTCGGATGTTTCTTAGTGTCGAGAGCATCCGACAATTCTGTTCCGACTTTCTTTTTCAGATCGTCGTAATATTTCTGATCGAACTCCGGCGGAGTGACTTCGCGTTTTTTCTTGCCGGCCCTGGCGCGCAGGTCGTTGATGGCGGCGCAGATCTTTTTGACTTCGTTGTGGCCGAAATCAATCGCGTCGACGACCAATTCTTCGCTCACTTCTTTTGCGCCGGATTCGATCATCACGATTCCATCGGCGGTGCCGACGACCATGATGTTCAGCGAGCTCTCGCGCATTTCATCGTAAGTGGGATTGATAACGAACTGTCCACCGATCTGCCCGACCCGCACGGCGCCGATAGGACCAAGGAACGGAATATCGGAAAGCGTGAGAGCGGCGGAGGCGCCGTTGATTCCGAGAACATCCGGATCGTTACTGGCATCGGCGGAGAGAACGAAGGCAATGACCTGAGTCTCGCACTTGAATCCCTCAGCAAACATGGGCCGCACCGGGCGATCAATCTGGCGGCTGGTGAGGACTTCGCGGTCGCTCATGCGGCCTTCGCGCTTGATGAAGCCGCCGGGGAAGCGGCCACCGGCGTAGGTGTATTCACGGTAGTCGACGGTGAGCGGGAAAAAATCAATGCCCTCGCGGGGATCGGGGTTGGCGGTGGCGGTGGCGAGGACGACGTTGTCGCCCATTCTGACAACGGCTGCGCCGTGGGCCTGCTTGGCCAGTTTTCCGGTTTCAAACGACAGTTGCTTTCCGCCGGCGAGGTCGACGGTGACGGTGCTGACTTCTGGTTTCATATTCATCCTTTAATTTTCTGGATCAGGAGCGCGGTTGCGCTTTCCGGTTGGCGCGGGCTGCGTGGTGATTGGCTTCGATTCAAAGGCGCGTAGGCCATGGCTAAGCAGAGTCCGATAAGCGGCGCCAGTGGGAGCTTGGGTTGCGAGATACGCTTCGAAATTCGCACGAAAAATTGGTCAATGCTTTACCGGCTTCGAGAGGAAGGCGGTGTGCTCAGAGATTACGTTTCGGAAAATATCCGGGTGAAAGGCCTGATGTTGCCTTCCCCACTTCTCGCAAAAGACGCGAGAAATGGGGCACCCAGATTTTTCTATTTACTTGCGGATGCCGAGTTTTCCAATGACAGTTTTGTAGCGCTCGGAATCGTATCTCTTGAGGTAGTCGAGCAAGCGACGCCGCTTGCTGACCAGCATGAGCAGGCCGCGGCGCGAGCCGTGGTCCTTCTGGTGCGTTTTGAAGTGATCGGTCAGTTGGCCAATGCGTTCACTGATGATGGCGATCTGAACCTCCGGACTCCCGGTGTCAGTCGCGTGCGTCTGATACTGGTCAATGACAGATTTCTTTTGCTCTCTGGCTAACACTAACCTGGTGCACTCCTGTTCTCAGTTTCGATTTATCCTAGTGACAGTAGCGAGGATAACAGGCGGGGGGTGGGGGTGTAAAGGCGGAGGCAGCGGTTGATCGTACGGGAAAAAGCAGGTTCCTCACCGGGCTTTCAGCCCGATTCGGAATGACATCTCTTTTACCTTTGGCGCCGTTCGCATCTGTTTGAAGCCATCCCTAAACCTTGTCATTCCGACGCGCGCCTAAAGCGCGCGAGGAACCTGCTGTCCTTCGGAGCGTCGATAGCGCCGGGGCAGTGCTGCGTACGTTTGTGCCGTGGGCGCTCGGACCAGTGCTAGGCCGGCTTTCAGCTTGCGTACTTGAGCACGAGAGAACAGCAGGTTCCTCACCGGGCTTTCAGCCCGGTTCGGAATGACATCTTTTTTTCGTGTAGCGGTGGGCGGAGATTGATGTTGGCTCCTCGTCCGCTGGCGCCGTCCCGGCGGGCGACGGACAGGAGTGTCTGTGGCACACGGGCGAGATCAGAACCAAGATCAACGTCAAGGGCAGCGGGCGAGGGCGCCCGCTCTACACGGGCAATATCTAGGCGAAGATTAGGGCGTCTGGTTCGCTGAGGTTGTGCCAAGCTTGGCGGCAGGAATCGTAGAGGGCGGGCTGGCGGCGGTGTTTGTGGTGGGGCGGCCTAGCTAGGGGTTCAGCTCGTTTCTCAGCTGCTTGGAGAGTTTCTCGATTTGCTTAAGCTTGAGGATGATCTCTTTCGGCAGCATGCCTTTGCGGACGCTTTCGATGTCGGCGGGAATCGAACCGGCGGTGGTGGCCAGAGCGAGAGCATCTTTCTGCAGGCGGACGGGATCGAGTTGCCGGGGAAGGACGGGCATATCGCGATCCGTAATGCGCAATTCGTGGGAGCCGTTCATGGTGGGGGAAGCCGGCGGGTGACCTATTTGGGCGTGGGCTGCGGTACAAAAGATGAGAGATGCCAGGGTGATTGAGAGCGCGGCAGTATTTCTGGCGCCGGTCGTTTTTGCTGCAATCGGTCTTGTTGCAATCTTGCTTGCGGCAATCTTTCTCTTTCTCATAGCAGCCCCCCTACGAGTTAGAAATTGCGCGCAAGTTTATCCTAAGTTTGGATTTGTGCAACCTATTTCTTGAACAAAATGTTAGGGGCGTTTCGTTTCGGGCCAGCCGGATTGCCAAAGTTCAGCTTTATGGCGACTTTTAGGTGCGAGCAAAAAATGCTCGTTTCGAGGTGAAAGAGACGAGCAGGCCGAGTTCGGCCGCTACGGAGTTTGGGGTAGGTCGAGGGAAGAAGATCCGTAGCGAAACTAGAGTGGCTAATCTGCCGATGGCGATAAAGCTTGCAGATAGAACAGTCAAACCCGGCAGCGTTCAGCGAAATGAAAGTGCAGATGTTTGGCATATAGTTTGCTGACTGCCGAGGTTAGAGAAATGACGTCTAAAAAATGTCTCTCGGAGGATTGAATGAAAAAGCATCTGCGGTCCATGTGGACCCTTGGAACATTTGCTACGCTGCTGACGGTTGGCATGTCGCTCAACGCCCAACAGTCAACTCCCACGCCACCGTCAACATCGACCGACCCGTCTGCTGCGCCACAATCGCAACCGAGCCAACCTACCGACCCGACCGCGCAACAACCGAACACGCCAACGCAAGCGCAACCTAGCCAGACGCCGGATCAGGGAGGACAAGCCGCGCCCAATTCACCTAGTCAGTCGGCAGCCACCGCCTCGGATTCGCAAACCTTTAGTGGAACTATCGTGAAGGCGGGCGACAAGTATGTGTTGCAGGATACCGCCTCGGGGAAGTCTTACGACATTGACCATCAAGACCAGGTAAAGCAATACGAAGGAAAAAAGGTTCGCGTGCGCGGAACTTTGGACGCAAGCGGCAAGATTCACTTGCAGTAGCTAACGAAAAATGCCGTAAGGGTTTAAGAGGGGCCGCGATGGAAATCGCGGCTTTTTCTTTTGGCTTCGAAACCCGTGAGGCTTAAGAGGATGAGTGCGCCTCAACTTGTGCAACAGCAGGAGCGCAATATAGTGGTGGAGCCTTCCCTGCTGGGGTAAAGTCTGTGAAGGTAAAACTGGCATGAATGCGGGGAAAAGAGCGGTGGAGAAAGCGACCGTAGAAAAACTGAACCGATCCGATGCTTCGCAGATAGAAAAAAAGCCCGCGGCTCGGGTGGGCGGGGTGCAGTGCATCCGTTGCCATAACGAGATCGACAGTTATGTTTTCACGCGGTTTACGTTTCATCCGTATGGCTCGGCCGTCGGCAACGTTATTTTGGAGTGCGCCAAGTGTGGCCACATTGAGTTAATGTCGCAAACCAGCCCTTTGCTGCGCGGGTTGACGGCGAAGCCCGTGGCCGTGGGCGACGGCGATTAGATAAACCTCTCCACGAAGTTTTCAGTAGAATTCCAACAGCCGGAATGAGCGCACGCATTTCTGCGCTTGGCGGCGCTCGGATCCTGGGTTTGGGTTCAGCGAGTTGATTTCTGCATAGGAAGAATCCGGCGTAAAACTGTTGCGGCGAAGAACAATCTCCAGGAAGGAAATGTTTTGGCGATTCTGGTGGTCGGAGGAGCGGGATACATTGGAAGCCATGTGGCGCGGACTCTACGACGCTATGGGTATGAAGCGATCCTCTACGACAATTTGTGCGCTGGGCACGCTTTTCTGGCCCATGGGTTCGAGCTAGTCGTCGCTGACATTGCGGATAGCAAGCAATTGACGAAAGTGATGGGACGAGTGGATGCGGTGATGCACTTTGCCGCGTTCGCGTCGGTGGGCGAATCGGTACAGAATCCGCGGATTTATTTTAGAAATAATGCGGAAGGCGGGCTGAACCTGCTGAATGTGGCCCTGGACGCGGGAGTGCGAAAATTTATTTTTTCCTCGACTTGCGCAGTGTATGGAGTGCCGGGGAAAGTGCCCATCACGGAAGACACGCCGCGGCAGCCGGTGAATCCGTACGGGACTTCGAAGCTCTTCTTCGAGAATGCACTGGAAGCTTATGATCGCGCGTACGGTTTGCATTCCATGAGCCTTCGCTATTTCAACGCGGCTGGAGCCGACGAGAGCGGAGAAATCGGCGAGTTGCACGATCCGGAAACGCACTTGATTCCCGCCGCATTGAAAGCGGTGACCGGAGAGCGCGGGGAACTGGAATTGTTTGGAGACGATTACCCGACGCCGGATGGGACCTGCGTGCGAGATTACGTTCACGTGAACGATCTGGCGGACGCTCATGTGCTGGCCCTGAAACACCTTGAGGCAGGGAACAGTTCCGCGGCTCTGAACCTGGGCACGGGAGTCGGATGTTCGGTGAAGGAAGTGATTACAGCCGTGGAGGAGGTGACGGGGTCGAAAGTTCCGCGCCGCATGGGGGCGAGGCGGCCAGGAGATCCACCGGCGCTGGTTGCCGATCCAGCGCGCGCCCAGGCGCTATTGCAATGGAAGCCTAAGCGCTCTCTGAGAGAGATTGTGGAAACGGCGTGGCAGTGGGAGCGGGGTGGCCGAACGAAAGTGCGCAAGGCGTAGGGAGACGGAAAGGATTACGCATGGGGAATCATCTTTCGGATAAAAAGGTCGCGGTCCTCGGAGCGGGCAAGATGGGGGGGATCCTGCTGCAGGTGCTTTTGAAAAATGGCCTGCTGGCGAAGGAACTCACCAGGGCTACCGTTGCGCACGAAGAACGCGCTCGCGCGTTGAGTGCGAAACTGGGCATACCGGTTGGCACCGATAATTTAGAGGCGGCCAAAGATGCCGATGTTATTTTGATCGGCGTGAAGCCGCAGGTGGTGGAAGAGGTTGTAGCCGAACTTCGCGGACATATTTCACCGCGGCAGTTGATTATTTCGGTGGCAGCGTCGGTTCCCAATAGCTTGATCGAGAAGACACTGGATGCGCCTGTGCCAGTGATCCGTGCCATGCCGAATACCCCGTGTTTGTTGAGTTGCGGAATGACGGCTCTGGCAAAAGGAAAGTACGCCGAGGCTCGGCATGTGGAGATGGCGACTGCGATGTTTGACGTGGTGGGGCGAACGGTGGTGGTGGATGAGAAGCATATGGATGCGGTGACCGGACTCTCGGCAAGCGGACCGGCTTACATTTACATCATTATCGAATCGCTGGCGGAAGCGGGTGTGAAGGTGGGACTGCCGCGCGATATTGCGACCTTGCTGGCCGCGCAAACCACCATGGGAGCGGCTCGGGTGGTGCTTGAAACCGGAGATCATCCGGCACTGTTGAAGGATGCGGTGACGACTCCTGCGGGCTGCACGGTCGACGGCATCATGGAACTGGAGGAAGGCAAGTTGCGGGTAACGCTGATCAAGGCTGTGGTCAAGGCGGCGCAACGGGCGAAGGAGCTGGCTTTCGCGGGATGATGCATTTCACGGCTGCTTGTAAATGGCACCGGCGTGCCATTTACCGGCTTCAGCCTTTAGTCTAAAGTCTCTGAGTAAGCGTGCCTGGTATGGGTGTTCCTTCGGTGTATCCTTTCTTAACGTTGGTGATCCCCCCTGCGTTGTGCCTAACAACTTGCGCCCGGAGTGCGCGTGTTTAGCTCCGACTTTGCTGCTACCGCTACCTGTTGATCGAGGAGAACAGAGTATGTCTCACCCCGCAGTATCGTTACCGGAAGACATGGACAGAATTAGGGTGCTGGCCGCGGAAAGCACTTGGATGAGCAGCCAGTTGCTGGCGGAGGCGCTGGCACAGGACTGCCGGCTGGAAGTGATCGGAGTGGAGCCGAAACAGGCGTCGATCCTGGCTGCTGTGGCCCAGCGAAGGCCCCACGTGATTCTCCTCAGTTCGGCGCTGGAAGATTCCACGACCCAGGGTTTTGATTTAGCCCGCCAGATTTCTCTTGCGAGTCCGGGAACACGAATCATTCTGTTGATGGATATTTCCCATCCTTCCACCGTGGTAGAGGCGTTCCGCTGTGGCGCGCAGGGAATTTTCTCGCGCACCGAATCGTCGAAAATCCTGGCGAAATGCATTCACAGCGTGCATCGAGGGCAGGTATGGGCGAACAGCGCGGAGTTGGGCTACGTGATTGGCGCATTGAAAGATTCCGAGCCGACGCGCCTGGTTGAAGCGGGCGGTGCAGCTGTCCTTTCGAAGCGGGAGCAGGATGTGGTGCGCTGCGTGGCGGAAGGTCTATCGAACCGGGAGATCGCCACCCGCCTGAAACTTACGGAACATACGGTAAAGAATTATTTGTTCCGTATTTTTGACAAGCTTGGGGTCTCCAGCCGCGTGGAAGTGGTGCTCTATGTTTTCCGTTTTCACAAGGAGTGGATGGCGAATTCGCCCAATCAACTGCCGGGCCAGGTCCGAGCTTCCGGCCCAAGACTCCTAAATACTCCGCGGAAGGCGGCGAGCATGATGCGTCCGCCGGTGCCGCCGACAATAGCATCGGGAATTTAGCTGATCCGGAATTTTCTCTGAAATTCTGAGGTCTGAATCTGCAGAAGCTACTCCAGCCCCAGTATAGTGGCGGCAGTTTCCACGATCGATCGTCCGATCATAATCGAGGCTGTGGCCGCTGGAGAAGGAACATTCAGCACGTGCAGCATTCGGTCTGAAGGAACAAACTTAAAATCATCGACCAATGCACCTTCGCGCGTGACCGCCTGGGCGCGCACGCCGGCTCCGCCCGGGACCAGATCCGTGGATTGTACAGCCGGGACCAGGCGCTGCAAGGCGCGGACGAATGCGGCCTTCGAAAACGATCGGTGAAATTCATCGAGACCGCTGCGCCAATTTTTTGCGCCCATGCGCCAGAATCCGGGAAATGACAGCGATGAGGCGAGATCACGCAAATTAAAGTCGCTACGGCGGTAGCCTTCGCGACGAAATGCGAGCACGGCGTTGGGACCGGCATCGACCGTGCCGTTGACTCGACGAGTGAAATGAACTCCGAGAAATGGAAATCGCGGATCGGGCACGGGATAGATGAGACCACGCACCAGTGATGCGCGCTGGGGGATGAGATCGTAGTACTCGCCGCGAAAGGGGACGATCATTACCTGGGGATCGTCACCGGCCATGCGGCTGATGCGGTCGCTGAAAAGTCCGGCGCAGTTGATGAGTGACGTGGTGGAAAATGCGCCGTGGTTAGTTTCGACCACAATTTCATTCGCGGTGCGTTTGAGACCGCGCACGGCGTGCGAGGTAAGAATCGTTCCGCCCTGGGCGGTGATGAGCTCGGCATATTTGTCGCAAACTGCCGCGTAGTTTGTGATTCCGGTGGAAGGAACGACGATGGCGCGAAGGCCGGTGGCGTTGGGTTCGATCTCGCGCAATTCTTCGGGGCCGATGGACTTTAGTCCCGTTAAACCGTTGGCGATGCCGCGGCGCCACAATTCCTCGAGCCGGGGAAATTCTTCTTCTTCGGTGGCGACGATGACTTTGCCGCAAATCTGGTGAGGGATGCCGTGGTCGCGGCAAAATTCAACCATGGCGGCTGCGCCCGCCACGCACAATTTCGCTTTCAGGGAACCGGGCTTGTAATAGATTCCAGAATGAATGACGCCGCTGTTGTGGCCGCTCTGGTGGCGGCCAACGTGGTCTTCTTTTTCGAGCAGAAGTAAGCGTATACGGGGAAATCGCCGGGTGATTTCCAGCGCGACCGCCAGGCCGACGATTCCTCCGCCCACGATCGTGACGTTGTAGCGGGAATCAGTCATGAACCGTAATCGTACCGCAACGACCCGCTCTTGCGTCGCTATAGAGGCGGCTATTGTTTGACCAACAGGCCATCCGTCTGGAGAGTGTTGTAGTCGAAGACCTCAATGGAATTGGGTGTGCCGGTGTACGTTCCGCTGCCGTCGAAGTAACCGAAGAGTTGGAATGCGTTTCCGTTTATGGAACCCGAAACGAACGCTACATTCGCAACCGCTGACCCCAAGAAAATGTAGGTTCCATTGTCCGTCCCGGCCAAGTCAGTTTGGAACGTCAAAGAATAATCGCTGCCCTCCGTGAGGGTAGCAGTCACATGATCCTTTGCGCCGTTCGAAAAACTTAGCGTGCCGGAGAACGTTCCGCTTAGATTTGGCACCTGGATACCTGTAAATGTTCCAGAGTCGGGACAGTCAGGGCTGTTTCCTGAGTAGGTTCCGGAAGCCGAATTCCCGCTCAGGGCTCCGCTTGCCGTAAAGACGTTTCCTCCCTCGTTGAAAGTCATCGAAATGGCATTCCCTGTCACAGCGCCCGAGACGCTGTTTTGCCCTGGTGAAACGCTTGAGCACTTGCCGTTAACGTACCAGACGCTGTTTACATGCGTGGCGGTTTGCACCGCGCTGGGCCCACTAGCCCTGAACTGATCGCCGTCGGCGGTCAAGTCGGCTTCTACCAGAGTAGTCGAACCGTTGGTCGCGGAGGTAGCCACAAACTCCCAAGCTCCTGAGACTTCCGTCGACGATGGTGATCCGCTCACAACCAGGGTTACGGTGGCGGCGTTGTGAGATAGCGTTCCAGACGTGCCGGTCACGATGATGGTATAGGTTCCGGGTTGGGTGCCCTGTTGCTGGGTGCCACCGCCATTCCCACCACCACTTCCGCCGTTGGCGCCTCCTCCGCCGCAGGAGGAAAGCAGAAGTCCGAGCAGGAACAGTGCAAATAATGAGGCGGGCAATATGAGCTTTCGATGCTTTCGGCGGCTGTGAGTTCCGAGAAAGGCGAGTGCGGGGAGCGCAAGCCAGAGAGCGTAATAGATCGAAGGCTTAGCATTGCTGGCGGAACTTGCCGTGGTGGTTATGGTCATCACTACGGCCG
>JBAVGI010000178.1:0-11005 GCA_049684755.1 Candidatus Sulfotelmatobacter sp. | reverse complement strand
CCCAAGCCGGGCACGCCACAAGATTGGGCTTCGTTCCGCCCGATGTTGTTGTACGGCGACTTCCAGCCTCACATGCGCACGCAATATTCAGCGCAATACAATCTCAACCTCCAGCAGGAACTGGCTCGCAATGTGGTGTTTCAGCTTGGCTATGTCGGATCGCAGGGACACCGGTTGCTGGCGTCGCATGACATCAACCCGGCGAACCCGCAAACCTGTCTCGATATTATGACGCTGGCCGCCAACAATGCCGCTAGTGTCTCCTCCTATGGTGTGCCAGGAACCTGCGGACCTTTTGCGGAAGACAATCAGTACTCGGTTACTCTTCCTTCGAGTGCCGCAGCCCTTGCAACCGTCTTACCGAACGGATTCCATTTACCCACGGGTGGCACAGTTCAGACTCCCGGCCAGTCACTCTACTTTGTAGGACTTCGTCCCTACTCGACACCAACCTGCAATCCTCTGACTGGGGGCCCGGGCAATGGATGCCCGATTGACGGTGTTCCCGTCTTCACCAATATTTTTGCCGAAGATACCATCGCCGCCTCCGCCTACAACTCGCTTCAAGCCAGTTTAGAAAAACGCTTCTCGCATGGACTGCAGCTGCAAGCCGCCTATACCTGGAGCAAATCGCTCGATTGGGCGTCCAGCTTTGAAGAGACTGTCAATCCTTTCAATTACAAATCCAGCCGCGCCTTGTCACTCTTCAACTCGGCGCAGCGCTTCGTTCTTAACTACTACTGGGAATTTCCCGTCCAGAGATACAACGGATTCAAGGGAAAGGTTCTGGATGACTGGGCGATGTCTGGAATCATCCAATTCCAAACCGGCTTCCCCATCCGGATCCAGACCCAGGACGACAACGAATTGATCAGCAGCCTGTTCTTCTTGAGCGCGGATGCTCCTCAACTCACTGGTCCGCTGCAGACGACGAGCGGAAAACAAGTAACCACGCAAGTGGTCAACGGCAGCCCTGAAACCGGGCATTTCGCCTTCAACGCCGGCAGTTTTGCTGATCCTCCTCTCGGCAGCTTTTCGACCACGCCGCGCTCGATCTGCTGTGGTCCGGGACAGAATGAATGGGATGTCACCTTCTCGAAGCGGATTTCGCTTTCTGAAGTCAGGTATTTCCAGTTCCGAGCCGACATTTTCAATCTCTTTAACAAAACGCAGTTCGTAAATCCCGACGGCAATTTTAGCGATACGACTTTCGGCCAAATTCAACAGGCCCGCGATCCGCGCGAGGTACAGGTCGCCCTCAAGTTCTACTTCTAGTTTTGCCGTGTAAGATGTTTATAGCTTCACTTCTACCCGGGCGGTTCTTCCGCCCGGCATTCTAATGGCCGCCGGTTCACCAAAGATCACGACGGCTTGAGCTACCCTGGAGCAGTCCGATGTATCCCGAACTACAGAAGGAACTCGACACGTTCGAGCGCCGCACACCTAAATCAGCCGAAGCATACAAGAAAAATCTAAAGCGAATTCCGCTCGGCGTGGCCAGTAATTATCGCCATTACGATCCCTGGCCAATCTTCGTCAAGGAAGCCAGTGGCAGCAAATTTCGTGACCTTGATGGCAACGAGTATATCGATCACAATCTGACTTTCGGCGCGCTCATGGCCGGACACTGTCATCCCGCCGTGATGAAGGCGGTAGAAAAACGTCTCTCCACCGGCACCATGTATGGCATGCCGCATGACATGGAATGGGAACTCGCCGAAGAAATTTGCAATCGCTTCCCGGTTGAGATGGTTCGCTTCGGCAACAGCGGCACTGAAGCCACCATGCATGCAATTCGTCTTGCTCGCGCTGCTACCGGTCGCGACAAGATTATTAAATTCGAAGGTGCTTATCACGGCCTGCACGATTCCGCTCTGGTCAGCGTGAAGCCGCACGCACCGGAGTTCGGCGACATCGATAACCCCATCGCCGTTACTGGCGGATTGGGCGTCCCGAAATCCGCCATCGACAATGTGAAGATCGCAACTTTCAACAACCTCGGCACCGTCGAGCGCCGCTTCAAAGAAAATCCCGGCGAAATTGCTGCGATCATTCTCGAACCCATTCTCATGAACGTCGGCCTATGCATCCCGCAGCCCGGCTTCCTGAAAGGCCTTCGTGACCTGGCCACCAAGTATGGTGCGCTGCTGATTTTCGACGAAGTGAAAACCGGGGCCAAACTGGGCTGGGGCGGCGCCAGCGAATACTTCAACGTGAAACCGGATATGATCTGTCTCGCCAAGTCGATCGGCGGAGGCTTCCCGCTGGCCGCGTTCGGTGCCAACCGCTCCGTGATGGATCTGATTTCACAACACAAGGTCTTCCACGGCGGCACTTACAATACCAATCCTGTTTCGATGGCCGCGGGACTCGCGACATTCCGCGAGGTGCTTACTCGCGATAATTACACTCATGTCGATAAACTCGGCAAAAAACTCGCCGACGGATATCGCAAGACTATCGCGAAAGTCGGATTGCAAGCCTACATCGCCCAAGCCGGGGCCAACGGCGCGCTGATGTTCTATCCGAAAGAGATTCGCAACTACCGCGACTGGACCACGATCGATATCGACCTCTGGCGCCACTACTGGTTCGCCATGGTCAACCGTGGCGTGATGGCTCAGCCTTACTGGTGGGACGAGCAGTGGACGATTTCCGTTCAGCACACCGAAGCAGATATAGACAAGCATCTATCTGCCTTCGATGACATCGCTGCTTCGTTAGCGAAAGCGCAGCAGGAACGCGAAGCGCCTGTCGCGGTCGCGCACTAGATTCGTGGAGGGGCGGACGCCCTCGTCCGCCCCTGCCAGCAGTCAGAAAACATTTGTCATTCCGAACCAGGCGAAAGCCAGGTGAGGAACCTGCTGTTTGCAGCCATCTAACAAACTTTGTCCACCACTGCCCAACCCGCTACTCAGACCCATCTGATCCGCGCCCTGGGGCGGCGAGATCTAGTGCTCTTATTCGTTGTCGCTGTTTTCAACCTGAACGTTGTTCCCTCCATCGCAGCGAACGGCGGCGTCACCATCTGGCTCTGGATCATCTCCCTTCTTCTTTTCTTCTGGCCTCAAGGCATCGCCGTCATCGAACTCGCCCATCGCTATCCCGGTGAGGGCGGAGTCTATCTCTGGGCCAAAGAAGTCTTCGGCGACTTCCACGGATTTCTCTCCGGCTGGTGCTACTGGACCAACAACATGCTTTACGTGCCGACCGTCATGCTCTACTTCGTCGGCGTGTCGGTCTATGTGCTCGGCCCTACGCATCTCAGCCTCGCGGAGAACAAAGTCTTTGCCTCCACCACTTCGCTTATCCTGCTCGCTTTGCTCACTGTTCTGAATATCGTCGGCCTCGGCGTCGGCAAGTGGATCAATAACCTCGGTGCGATTGGAACCTTCATCGCAGCAGCAGTTCTGATCGGACTGGGCATTGTGATCTGGTCGCGCTTCGGTACCACCATTACCGTTGCTGATTTCAAAATTCCCGCCGATCCGCGCTTCGTCCTCAATTCCTTCGGCGTAATCTGCTTTGGCCTGGTCGGACTCGAACTCGCCTCCGTCATGGGCGACGAAATTCAGGATCCTCGCCGCACTTTGCCCGGCGCTGTAGCCTGGGGCGGAATTATCTCCGGCATTCTTTACGTCGGTGCGACGCTCACTCTACTCATCGCCGTAGGAAAAAATGTCAACGTGCTGCAGGGCATCGTTCAAGCGGTCAGCCACATGGCCGGCACGATCGGCCTCGGCTGGATCGTTGTTCCCTTCGCACTGATGCTCAGCCTCTCCATTGCCGGCATCGGTTCTGCATGGATGGGCGGCTCCGCCCGCATTCCCTTCGTTGCCGGCCTCGATTCCTACATGCCCTCATGGCTCGGCAAGATCCATCCCCGCTACGCCACCCCTTACGCCGCATTGATTGTGCAGGGAATTGTCTCTGCGCTTTTAGTCCTTGGCAACTTTTACGGTTGGTGGTTCTGGGACAAACTGATGGGAGCCATCGGTTTGTTGCCGCGTTTGTACCTGAGTCCGGCCGGCGCCGGAGAAGTTTTTCAGAGACTTTTGGCCTTAGCCGTCGTTCTTCAGCTAGTTCCATTCCTTTATATGTTCGGCGCGCTCATTCGATTTGCCTGGAAAGAATCCGTGGCACAAGGCCAGTACAGCCGCACAACGATGTTCCTCGCCGGCACCAGCGGTCTGTTGACCACTGCGCTCGGCATCGCTCTTGTATTTTTTCCGGCGCAGCAGATCACTTCGCTTTGGTCCTACGAATTATGGATGTTCGGCGGCACGCTTTTCTTCATCGGCCTCGCCGCATTCTTTTTCTACGTCTACGGCCGCCACAAAGTGCCGCAACCAAGCATCGGAAAAGGCGCAACTTTAATCGTGCCCTTAAGTGATTAGTAAGCATCGGAAAGCGCACGACTTTAATCGTGCCCTTAAGTGATTAGTAAGGATCGGGAAGGGCACGACTTTAGTCGTGCCAATAATGCGCTACTTGATCCGGGGCTTTAGCCCCTGAGGCAATCAGGAGGTCGATACAATGCCCGGCCGAGTCACCACAGAAGTCCGCACTTATCAAATGTTTATAAACGGCGAATGGGTCGCGAGCAAATCCGCGAAGACATTTCCCGTCTACGATCCCTCCACCGAAGAAATAATCGCTCAAGTTCCTGAAGCCGGCGCTGACGACGTCAACCGTGCCGTAGCCGCCGCGAAAGCCGCTTTCGAAGATGGTCCATGGGCAACTTCAACCGCGCAGGAACGCGGCCGCGTCCTGTTCCGGCTATCGGAAAAAATTCGCGCCAATCTTCCTGCGCTCGCCGAACTCGAATGCCGCAACACCGGCAAGCCTATCGTCGAAGCCGAATTCGATATCAACGATGCCGCTACCTGCTTCGAATACTACGGCGGCCTTGCCACCAAAGTTGTTGGCTATGTGAACCCCGTTCCCGACAACGCGATGTCTCTCTCGCTCAAAGAACCAGTTGGCATCGCGGGACAAATCATTCCCTGGAACTATCCCCTTCTCATGGCCGCCTGGAAGCTCGCGCCCGCCATTGCCGCAGGCTGCACCTGCGTGCTCAAGCCCGCCGAGCAAACTCCGCTTACTGCGCTCGAATTTGCAAAATATTTCGACGAGTGCGGCCTTCCGCCGGGAGTAGTCAACATCATCACTGGCTTTGGCGAAACCTGTGGCGCTCCACTCGTTCAACATCCCGACGTAAACAAAATCGCCTTCACCGGCAGCGCCGCCGTCGGCAAAATAATCGTCAAGCAAGCCGCCGATACGGTGAAGCGCGTCACGCTTGAACTCGGCGGCAAATCTCCAAACATTTTCTTTGCCGACGCCGATTTCGAAGCGGCCATCGATGGCGCGCTCTTCGGAGTTTTCATCAATCAAGGCGAAGTCTGCTCCGCCGGCAGCCGCATCCTGGTACAGAAATCTATCTACAAGAATTTCGTCGAAGCCATGACCGAAAAAGCAAAAAAGATCAAGCTCGGTCCGCCGCTCGATCGCGAAACCAAGATGGGTCCGCTCGTCAGCAAGGAACAATACGGGCGCGTGAACTCCTACATCGAGATCGGCAAGAAAGAAGCCAAGCTCGCTTCCGGCGGAGGGCGCCCCGAGAAGATGGGCAAGGGCTATTACGTCCAGCCTACGATTTTCTCCGATGTCTCAAACTCTGCGCGCATCGCGCGCGAAGAAATCTTCGGCCCCGTCGCAGCCGTGATTCCCTTCGAAGACGAGAAGGATGCGCTGAAAATAGCGAACGATTCTCCCTACGGCCTCGCCGCTGCCGTCTGGACGCGCGACATTTTCAAAGCGATGCGTGCAGTCAAAGCTTTGCGCGCAGGCATCGTCTGGGTGAATCACATGCAACCAACGTACGTCGAAGCCCCCTGGGGCGGATACAAACAATCCGGCTTCGGCCGCGAACTCGGCCCCTGGGGCATCGAAGAGTATCTCGAAACCAAACAGGTCTACATCAATCTGAACGAATCCCCAATCGGCTGGTACTGATGAAATACTCTCTCAAGCACTGTCATCCTGAGCGAGGATTGGTCTTCGCGCCCAAGCGCGAAGATCAACCGCAGTCGAAGGATCCCTGCAGTTTTCTCAGCCGCGTCGATTCACGAATCTTTACGAGAAACTAACATGAGTACGATCCGCCTAAACACACAAATTCCCGGCCCGAAATCCCGCGCGCTCTCCGAGCGCCGCTCCCAAGCCGTGCCTCGCGGCCTTTCTCACGGCACGCCCATCTACGTAGCTAAAGCGGAAGACGCATGGCTCGAAGATGTCGACGGCAATCGCTACATCGATTTTGCGGGCGGTATTGGATGCGCCAACGCCGGTCATCGCCAGCGGCGCGTTGTTAACGCGATTAGCGAGCAGTTAAATAAATTTCTTCACACCTGCGTCCAAGTCACGCCCTATGAAGGCTACGTCGAACTCGCCGAGCGCATGAACCAAGTCACGCCCGGGAAATTTGCGAAGAAGACTTTGTTCGTAAATAGCGGCGCTGAAGCAGTCGAAAATGCAGTGAAGATCGCGCGTGCCTATACGAAACGCCCTGCGATCATCGCCTTCGAAGACGCCTTCCACGGCCGCACCATGATGACGCTCGCTCTCACCAGTAAAACGCATCCCTACAAAGCGGGATTCGCACCCTTTCCAAGTGAGGTTTATCGCGTCCCATTCGCGTATTGCTATCGCTGCTCATACAACCTGAAATATCCCTCGTGCGATCTCTACTGCGCGCGCCATCTCGAGGATACTTTCAAACGAGTCGTCGCCAACGAAGAAGCAGCCGCTGTGATTGCCGAGCCGGTTCTCGGCGAGGGCGGATTCATCGTGCCGCCTCCTGACTATTTCAAGGTGCTCATCGAGCTGTGCCGCAAATATGGCATTCTGTTTATCGCCGACGAAGTTCAATCTGGCTTCGGACGCACCGGCACTCTATTCGCCAGCGAACGTTACGGCATCGAGCCCGACTTGATCGTTACCGCGAAATCGCTCGGCGGAGGCTTACCGCTCGCCGCCGTCACCGGCCGCGCCGAAATCATGGATGCACCCGCACCTGGCGGTCTCGGCGGCACCTTCGCCGGTAATCCGCTCTCCTGCGCCGCAGCACTCGCTGTGCTTGATTTATTTGAAAAAGAAAATCTGCTGGCCCGCGCTAACGAACTCGGAGAACGCTTCCAGCGCCGTGCTCGCGAATGGCAGCATCGCTGGCCTATCGTCGGCGACGTCCGCGGCCTCGGCGGCATGCAGGCGATCGAACTGGTGAAGTCGCCGCAGACAAGAACTCCAGCACCGGAAGAAACCAAACAGATCACGCAGTATTGTTACGAACACGGCCTGATCACCATCACAGCCGGTTCGTACTCCAACGTGATCCGCGTCCTGGTTCCGCTGGTCGCAACCAACGAGCAAATGGACGAAGGCCTCGACGTGCTGGAATCCGCGCTGGCCGGGGTTTGCGACAAGAAAGGCGCGGTCGCGCAATTGGTTTGACTTGTCATCCTGAGCGAGGATTGTTCCTTGCGAATGCAAGGAACAACCGCAGTCGAAGGATCCCTGTAAGCGTATATCATTAACAAGTGCCCGTAGGACATTCGCACGATGCGCTATCGCTTTGAGTTCGCGGAAAGCGTGAGCCAGATGGATTAGCTGATGTGAAATTGTCATCCTGAGCGCGCTGTATGTGCGCACGAAGGACCTATGTAACCCCGCGCGGTGCCACAAGGCTCGCGCGTCGAAACTCTTCGCAATAGCAGAGGCAATCCTATGACAACCGTCGCCGCACCTCCCGTCATCAAGCTCACCAATTACGTCAACGGCCGCTGGACGGATTCGCAAGTTTCAGAATGGCGCGACGTAGTCAACCCCGCCACCGGCGAAGTGCTTGCGCAAGTTCCCCTCTCCGACGCTGCCGAAGTCAATCAAGCCGTCGAAGCCGCCGCCGCGGCCTTCCCCGAATGGCGGCGCACTCCGCCCGAAGATCGCATCCAGCCGCTATTCAAGCTGAAGATGCTGCTCGAGGATCATATCGACGACATCGCCCGTATCATCACGCAGGAAAACGGCAAGACCTTCACCGAAGCCAAGGCCGAAATCCGCCGCGCCATCGAAAACGTAGAAGTTGCCTGCGGCATCCCGATGATGATGCAAGGCTACAACCTCGAAGACGTCGCCCGTGGCATCGACGAAATGATGATTCGTCAGCCGCTCGGTGTCACCGCTGCGATTGTTCCTTTCAATTTTCCCGGCATGATTGCCTTCTGGTATTTGCCGTACGCCATCGCGACCGGCAACACGTTCATCCTCAAACCATCCGAGCGCGTTCCTCTCACCATGCGCTATGTTTACGAACTGCTGGAGAAAATCGGATTGCCCAAAGGTGTAGTGGGCCTCATAAACGGCGGCAAGGCCGCAGTGGACGCGCTCCTCGATCATCCTAAGATTCGAGCCATCAGTTTCGTCGGTTCGACTCCAGTCGCGAATTACGTTTATTCCCGAGCCGCCGCAAACGGCAAGCGCGCGCAATGTCAGGGCGGGGCAAAAAATCACGTCATCGTTCTTCCCGACGCTGACATGCCCATGGCCACGCAAATCATCAGCGACAGCGCCTTCGGATGTGCCGGCCAGCGCTGCCTTGCGGTCTCTGTTGCGGTCACAATCGGCGAAGCGCAAAAAACCTTTCGCGACTCAATTGCCGATGCCGCTTCCAAACTCAAAGTTGGCAACGGTCTCGACAAAGATGTCCAGATGGGTCCGGTGATTACGCCGCAGAGCAAAGAACGCGTGGAGTCGCTCATCGCCCTCGGTGAAAAGCAAGGCGCGAAAGTCCTGCTCGACGGCCGCAGCACGAAGATTCCGAAATATGAATCCGGCAACTTCGTAAATCCCACGATCCTCGACAACGTGCCCGCAACCAGCGATCTTGCCGACACGGAAATTTTCGGCCCCGTCCTCAGCCTGGTTCACGCAGACAGCATGGACGACGCTCTCGCCTTCCTCGAACGCAGCGCCTATGGCAATCAGGCGTCGCTCTTTACCTCGAGCGGATCCGCTGCCCGCCGCTTCCGCTACGAAGCTCCCGCGGGAAATATCGGCATCAACATAGGAGTCGCCGCTCCCATGGCCTACTTTCCCTTCAGCGGATGGAAGAACAGCTTCTTCGGCGACCTCCACGGCCAGGGCCGCGACGCCATCGAGTTCTATACGGATAAGAAAGTTGTCGTCGAACGCTGGGCCAAAGAGCATAGCCGAAAATTCTAGGCCGCGGCAGAGAACAATGAACCTTCTCACCACAGAGTCTCAGAGACACAGAGAAATCGAAAACGAGCGAGATCCTAGAACTGCTTCAATCATTGGGGCGGCCATCGAGGTCCACCGCCAACCCGGACCCGGGCTGCTTGAATCTGCCTACGAACAATGCCTCTGCCATGAACTGCACCTTCGCGGATTGCCCTTTAAATGCCAAATCGACCTCCCCGTTTCGTACAAAGGCCTGCAGCTCGATTGTGGATACAAGATAGATCTGATCGTCAATGATGAGGTCGTCGTCGAACTGAAGTCCGTGGAGAAGATCGTTCCAGTCCACGAAGCTCAACTGCTTACATATCTGAAGCTCTCAGGCAAAACAGTCGGTCTGCTGATCAACTTCAACGTGCCATTACTGGCGCGAGGAATCATCCGAAGAGTTCTATAAAGGTTTTCTCTGTGTCTCTGTGACTCTGTGGTGAATGATTAAAGAGGAAATTATGACCACTACTATTGCGAGTCCGTCCATGACGGGGCCCGAAATCGTCGATCTCTCGCGCAAGCACACGCTCTATGAATGGTCCGCGCAGTCGAAGGTCGATCCCATTCCCGTTGCCAGCGCAAAAGGGATTTACTTCTACACGCCCGAAGGCAAGCGCTTCATCGACTTCAATAGCCAGCTCATGTCCGTCAACATCGGACACGGCGACCCGCGCGTCATTCAGGCGATCAGCGAACAAGCCGCAACGCTCGCGTATGCGAATCCTTTCATGGCTACCGAAGTTCGCGCGCGGCTTGGCGCGAAGCTTGCCGAGATCACTCCCGGCGATATCGACACCTTCTTCTTTACCAACGGCGGAGCCGATGCCAACGAGAATGCCATCAAGCTCGCGCGCTTCTTTACCGGACGTCACAAGATCATCGCGCGCTATCGCTCCTATCACGGCGCGACTGCCGGAGCGATCAGTCTCACCGGCGATCCCCGCAGATGGGCCGCGGAGCCTGGCATTCCGGGCGTGATTCACGTGCTTGATCCTTATCACGGAATCGAGCGCGGATGGGAATCGGCAGAATCGTCGCTTGCCATGATCGAAGAGACAATTCAGCTTGAGGGTCCGAACACAATTGCGGCGTTCATCCTTGAGCCCGTTACTGGAACGAACGGCGTTCTCATTCCTCCGGATGGATATCTTGAAGGCGTGCGCAAGCTGTGCGACAAGTATGGAATCCTGATGATTGCCGATGAAGTGATGTCTGGCTTCGGACGCACTGGCTCCTGGTTTGCGGTCGATCACTGGAAGGTTGTTCCCGATTTGCTTTGCATGGCGAAAGGATTGACTTCCAGCTATCTTCCTCTCGGCGCGGTCGGCATGCGGCATCACATCGCGCAGCACTTTCAGGACAAAGTTTTTTATGGAGGGCTGACTTACAACAGCCATCCCATGGGCTGCGCGGCGGCGCTGGCGACCATTCGCGTGTATGAAGAAGATGGGCTGATCGACAACGCGAAAAAGATGGGCGCGATTCTGCAGCAACTTGGGACCGAACTGCAGGCGAAGCATCCGTCGGTGGGAGCGGTGCGGTCGATTGGTTTATTTGGCATCGTCGAACTGATTCGCAATCGCAAGACGCGCCAGCCGATGGCTCCGTTCAATGGCACGTCCGATGAAATGGCCGCGCTCGGGCGCTTCTTCCGCGAGCAGGGGCTTTACACGTTCGTGCGCTGGAACACTTTCTT
>JBAVGI010000177.1:0-3239 GCA_049684755.1 Candidatus Sulfotelmatobacter sp. | reverse complement strand
TCCACCTGTTCGGACTTGTATCCAAAGCGGTTCTCCAAGCCTCAATTTTATTATCCCGATCACGCTTGAGGTATATTCGTCGGGTCATGAAACTCACGAGCGTTCTCCTTCTTTGTCTATTGTGTTGTGTCGATGCTTCCGCCATCGGCCGCTCCGCCTCCTACAAATACAAGCGTCTGGGCAGTGAACTGGATGCGCAAACTCGCACTGACCCAGGCATTGCCATGATGGGCGGAGGCACCGATCTTGACGAAGCGTTTCGCTGGCTCTGCGGCAAGGGCAACGGCGGCGACTTCCTGATTCTTCGCGCGCATGGAAAAGACGATTACAACAAGTATGTGAATAAACTGTGCCAGATGAACTCCGTGGCCACATTGATCATTCCGGATCGCAAAGCGGCGCAGGAGCCGCGAGTCGCGCAGATCATAAGCAAGGCCACGGTAATTTTCATCGCAGGGGGAGACCAGGCGCGTTACGTCAACTTCTGGAAGGGAACTCCAGTGCAGGACGCCCTGAATGCGCACGTGATCGCCGACAAGCCGATCGGGGGCACCAGCGCGGGCTTGGCGGTGCTCGGCCAGTTTGTTTATGCCTGCCTGGAAGACAAACCAAACGATGCCGATCTTACTTCCCGAGAAGTTTTGACCAATCCCTACAACAAACGCGTCACTCTGGTGCGCGATTTCCTGAAAGTCCCCGGCCTCGACAATATGCTTACGGACAGTCACTTCGCAAAGCGCGATCGCATGGGCCGGAGCTTGGGATTCTTGGCGCGAATCGTGGCCGATGGCTGGTCGAAGAATCCGCGTGAAATTGCCATCGACGAGAAATCGGCTGTTCTGGTTGAGGTCGACGGTCGAGCTAAGGTTGTGGGCACGGGCCTCGGAGCTTATTTCCTGCAAGTAACGGACGCGCCCGAAGTTTGTAAACCTGGGCAGCCTTTAACCTTACGCAATGTGGCTGTCTATCACGCGCCCACCGGCGCCACATTCGATATCCGGGGCTGGAGCGGCGAAAGAGGCGAGCCCTACTCGATCTCCGTAGAGTCCGGAGAGATTCACGCCAGCCGACCAGCGAACGCGGTCTACTGAAATTCCGATCGCGCTGCGAGACTTCGCCGCAGAGCTGGGTAACCTTCGCGCGGCTGAGATTGTGCAACGCGGCCACGGTCGCCAATGCTGTAGGGTTGGTTGTCTTCGTAATCGGTAACCGTGCGAAGTATAGTGACGGGCAGGTAGTAATCGTTGCAATACACGGGAGTGCATAAAAAAGCCGGAGCCCGAAAAACAGGCCAGGGCTGGGGGGAAGGGGGAAGTGGCGCGCAGCTCGTTATAGCGGATCGGTATACAAGTCGGTTTTGTTTCCAGTAGTAGTCGGCTGCTGCCCGCATGCGCTAGAAGTGCAAGAGCCGCTGATACTGTCGCAGCAGGTGTGAGGAGAGCAATCTCCATCTGAGTTGCATCCACCCCCTTCGCCGCCCCCACCGCTCCCTTGGTCAGCATACATGCATCCCAGTGACAACGTGGAGTATGCAGCGTGAGCCCCTGTTTGGTGGCCTACTACACCTGTCGCGTGCCAAAGAGGATCTGACCAAGTGTCTTGGGTTGTACAGTATCCCACTCCCCCGCTTCTAGAGCCGCAGGTTTGGGTTTGAGGATATGCCGTTGTCCAGATGTTGCTCGGCGGAAAGTTCACGGTCGTGCCGATGCCATTTGCCGTGATGTTAAAGGTTATATTAACCGCGCAACTGGTGGTGCAGCTTTCCGCGGCAGCCGCCACCGTGTGACCCCGCATTGAATAGTTGGGCCATTGCTATTGGCACCTCCTCCACTCCAGTTCACAGCTACTTTGTGAACTGTAAACATACCGGTAAGTGTGCCTGTGTCATTAGCCCACGTATCCACGGTTGTTGCAGCTCCTGTGCAAATAATGGCACAAGCTCCTGCATGAGCTAAGCGCACCGTGAAAAGAGAAACAAGCAACAACAACAACACGATCTGGCTTTGGGTTCTGCGCATGTTAGTTCCCCTTTCCTGTGGGAAGTTGTTTGAGGAGTCCCTGGGCTACATCGGTTGCCCCAGGACCGCATTGGAGTTTGGCCAGATCGCAGCACACGTCACGCTGACCCACGGAACAGGTGGGGCTCGTCATCTGGTGTGCCGCCAGCCAGTCGGTCACCACGAGTACCTTACGCAGCCGAGTGGAGACAAGCGCATCCGGGAAGAGTTGCACGTGCATCGCCTGCACCAGTCCGCTCGGGTCGGTTGTCCCATCCTCGGGTTCGATAACTTCGTTACCCTTGGGATCACGCCCGAATATAAACATGGCCTTAGATGGCCCCCGGCTTTTGCCCCTATAAGCGACGGTCACACTGTAGGAGGCATAACGCTGCCAGAGCGTGCCGGCGTCATCTTTCTCCCATTGCATCTGGTAGAGGGTCTTCAGGTCCAGTTCTGCGATTGGGCCGGGCACTGCGATGGCGGGTTTCCATTGCGGATGCAGCCATTGTAAAACGCTTCCTACCCCCGGCACTTCGGAGTAGTTGTAACTGATGTTCATGGTGTCGAGGCTTTCGCCCACGGCTGGCGAGATGAAGTCAACGGCCTTACGGGAGAGGATATCGCGTATATCCCCGATCGTGAAGTCCGTGAGGGTGAAGGTAACCTGAGCATTGGCCAGACGCTGCTCCACCGTCTGGCCCACGGTGTCCGGAGCGATGCGTTGCATTTCGGGATGATCGGCTTCGAGGGCAAGTTGGCTGATGGCCTCCTGTTGCACCGCGTAGGCAAACTTCGCGTAAGCCGTGCGTACCACCGTTTCTTCGTGCGTCATACTGTCGGCAGCTAACGCCGCGAGCGGCGCGAGCAGCATGCAAATGACGATTGGAGCGGTGAATCGTCTTGTAATTATTGGCTCCCTTTCCGTCCTCTTTCGAGGCGCGCCCGGATTGTGGCGCACTTTTAGACGCCTGGGAAAGTTTCGCAGTTTTGTTCGGATTTCGTAACAAGGAGGCTAGATCCGGCACGAGATTCTCCCGAATCCCGGAATTTCCACAAGAGAACGCTTGACTGGCGCGGAGTGCAAGAAAAATCGAAGCGAATAAAAAGCGAATGAATATAAATCCTAAACGCAATATCTTGTGGTCGTACGATTAGTTAACCACAAGTTCTCGTATTTTGTCTTGGCACCCAAAATACGAAGACCTAACCTTCAAGTTTCTTCTTGACAATCAACAACTT
>JBAVGI010000176.1:0-1547 GCA_049684755.1 Candidatus Sulfotelmatobacter sp. | reverse complement strand
CCGCCCCGCGAAGCCTTACGATTTGGCGCAACTCTTTGCTGCACTCGCAGACCGCACCCGGCTCAGGCTCTTGAACCGGATGAACGGCAGGGAGGTTTGTGTTTGCTATTTCGTGGAGATTCTGGGGCAGAGTCAGCCAAAGGTTTCGCGGCATCTTGCCTACCTGCGGCGAGCCGGCATCGTCGCCGCGCGGCGCGAGGGCAAATGGATGCACTATCGCATCGTTGCACCGAAGCACTCCGGCGCCGCACAGATCCTCGACGAAACGCTCTCCGCGCTCAGCGAGGATGGCGCGATGCAGGCAGACCTCACCCGCTTAAAGAAAGCCTGTTGCGTTTCGCAGAAGTCATCCGCGCTGGAAGGCGCCCCGCTTCCCGTTCCGATCCTGGATTGAGTTTCCACGCTTGATCGCGGAAACCCACAGCTATTTCGTCGGATGGAAGGTCCGGCTCCAGCGCGTTTGGGTCAGGAAATGCGTTAGCACATAGCCGATGCGTTGGATGCGCTCGCCCATGGTGGTTTGATCGTAATCCGCATCTGTCGATTTGAACGACCAGTAGTTGAACAGGGGACGGCCAAGTATGTTGGCGCGCGGCACGAAGCCCCAGAAGCGTGAGTCCAGGCTGTTGTGCCGGTTGTCGCCCATCATGAAGTACATGCCGGGTGGAACCACCAGGTCGCCGTCATGGATATAACTTGAGAAGTTCACAGCCCACGACTCTGTTGACCCAGATGCCTCTGCTGGGGGGACTGCGGGGAAATCATCGAGAAACTCGTTGAAGTTATCCGTCGTGGTCGGCTGCGCAAATCCCACCGGTTGTGCGACGCCATTCACAAACACAATGCCGTTGCGTAGATGAATATGATCGCCGGACACGCCAATCAATCTCTTCACCAGTTGAGTGTACTGCGGCGTCCCATCGGCGTCAGTCGCATCAATACCGGGTTGATAAACGGGCTTGAAGAAGACCACAATATCCCCGCGCTTCGGCTCACGGTAATGCACCAGCGGCATCCATCTCGAAGGCGTTGCCAGCGTGAGGTGATCGACTACGAGGTGATCGCCGATCAGCAGAGTGTTCTCCATCGATCCCGAGGGAATGAGATAGTTCTGCGCGACAAACGTGAGAATGAAGAGACCTACCACCAGCACGGAACAAATACTGGCCAGGGCCTCAAACGGCGTCTCTGTTTTTCCGGCTTGCGCGGGGTTTACAACCGGCTGTTCCGATGGCGGTTTTTCATTCTTCATTGCGGGTCAATGGCCTTATTCATGAGGCAGCCCATCGATTGCGATCGCACGATCGGCTACTTCGTCGGATGGAAGGTTCGGCTCCAGCGCGTCTGGGTCAGGAAATGCGTCAGTACGTACCCGACCCGCTGGATGCGCTCACCCATGGTGGTTTGATCGTAATCGCCCTCGGTGGATTTGAACGACCAGTAGTTGAACAGAGGCCGCCCCACAATATTCTGCCGCGGAACAAATCCCCAGTAGCGTGAGTCCAGGCTGTTGTGACGGTTGTCGCCCATCATAAAATACATACCCG
>JBAVGI010000175.1:0-13623 GCA_049684755.1 Candidatus Sulfotelmatobacter sp. | reverse complement strand
GATGAGTCATACGTTCCACGCTCCAGAGAAATTCGCCTTGCTGCGCCTGATCGCGGAAGAATCCCGGTAGGCTTCCGTCGCCGTGCCCAGCTATTTGAACTCGATCAACCCCAATTCCTTGGAACCTGCGCCGCCTGCTGTTCCTTCACGGCTTTCGTTTGCTGTCGAATTATTGGTTTGTTCTGGACAAAGACAACCAAACGATATAAAAAGAAACATTCCGATAGCGTCTGAGCCCTCGCGCTGCAGTTGCAGTTCTGAGGACTTTGCCTCGTCCATCGATCCCGAAAGCGCGGCCGTGCTTGTGACTTATTGAAAGATGTATTGAGGAGAGCGAATGAAACGTCGTTCCTTTTTGAAGACGGTCGGCACGGCTGGCTTGGCGTTAGGTGTTACACCGACTTGGGCCATGCACCAGGCGGCAGATCGCCAGAATCCAAATCCCAGTTCTTCAGACGCCAAGAACAACGAGCAAGCTTCGCCTGAAACGATACTGCTGAAGGATTACCGGCCCAAATCCCTTTACAAAATTCCTATTACAGAAGTGCCCAAGGCGAAATTTCCAATTATTGATATGCACTCCCACCCATACGCCAAGACACCAGGAGAAATTGGCGAATGGGTGAGAAATATGGACGACGTTGGAATTGAGAAGACCATTATCCTCACGGGAGCGACCGGACAGAAATTTGACGATATCCATCGGAAGTATGCCTTCTACCCCGACCGTTTCGAACTCTGGTGTGGCTTTGATTACACGGGCTATGACCACCCTGGATTCGGCCCTCAAGCTATACGGGAACTGGAGAGGTGCCATCAAGCGGGCGCACGCGGGGTTGGCGAACTTCATGATAAGGGGAAAGGCCTTACTTCGGACACACGGAATGCTCTTGGCATGCATCCCGATGATGCCCGCATGGACTCCGTGTTTGAGCGATGCGGCCAATTGGCCATGCCGGTGAGTCTTCACGTTGCAGACCCCATCTGGATGTACGAACCCATGGACAACACGAACGACGGCCTGATGAATGCCTTCCACTGGCGGCTGGACAATCAGCCAAACATTGTGGGGCATTCCGGAATGATCGACATCCTGGAGCGCACGGTTTCGAAGCACTCCAGCACAACTTTTGTTGCCTGCCACTTTGCCAATCTCGATTATGACGTCGAGCGCTTAGGAACACTGCTCGCGAGGCACCCAAACTTGTACGCCGATATTTCAGCGCGCTACGCGGAAACAGCACCCATCCCCCGCTTTGTGTCGCAGTTCTACGTGAAGTATGCGGACCGTTTGCTCTATGGCACTGACATGGGATTCGATAAACCGATGTATCGGGTTACCTTCAGAATTCTCGAGACGTTCGACGAGCACTTCTACGAAACGGACATGTTCGGTTACCACTGGAGCCTGAATGGTTTCGGACTTCCGGACGTAGTACTCGAGAAGGTGTATCACGCAAATGCAAGAAAAATCCTGAGTTCCCGGAGAACGCGGGTTGGCGCCTAGACGTTCAAGCGTTGTCCAGAGTTCCGAAGACTTCTCAAGGAGACTGAGATTGAAATTCATAACTTTTGTTACGCTATTTTTGTCTGTTTCCTTTGCTTTTGGCCAGACCAACTCCTCCTTTTACGTGTCGACGACTGGAAATGATTCGAATCCCGGCACGGAGGCAGCGCCTTGGCGCACCGTTCAACATGCCGCTGATACGGCGCGTGCGGGTAATACCGTCAGTGTGCGGGATGGAGTCTACGAAGAGCTGGTAACCATCAAGGCATCCGGCAACGCGACAGATGGATTTATTACTTTTCGAAGCTATCCCGGCGAGAGGGCCGTTCTCGATGCGACGCATTTCACTCCCTCCGGCAGGCAGGGCGTAATTACTATTCACAACCAGAGCTATGTGCGAATCGAGAGGTTTGAAATTCGCAACTTCCGCACCGCCGAACATCGGCTCGTTCCCCTGGGCATCAGCGTTATAGGGGCGGGCTCGCACATTGAACTGCTAAAGAACAACGTCCATCATATTGAGCAGACGTTTAACGGCCGCGATGCGCCGGGAAGCGGCGGCAATGGATTCGGCATTGCTGTATACGGTACCGACGCCAAGACACCTATCAGTGAGCTGGTGATCGACGGCAATGAAGTGCATCATCTGCAAACCGGTTCCAGCGAATCGCTGGTAGTGAACGGAAACGTCACGAACTTCCGCATCACCCACAATGTCGTACACGACAACAACAATATCGGAATCGACGCGATCGGTTTCGAGCGCACCGCGCCCGATCCCGCTGTCGATCAGGCGCGCGACGGAGTGGTAAGCGGCAATCTGGTTTACAACATTACTTCACGGGGCAATCCAGCCTACGGCGATGAACAAAATTCCGATGGTATTTACGTGGACGGGGGCACCAGAATCCTGATCGAACAGAACGTCATGCACGATGTGGACTTCGGAATCGAATTGGCCAGCGAGCACAAGGACCGCGCCACCAGCTACATCACTGCACGAAATAACCTTATTTATCACGCTCACACCGCGGGTATTTCTATTGGTGGCTATGCGCCTGAGCGGGGACACACTGAGCACTGCGTCGTGGTCAACAACACACTTTACGACAACGATACGTCGGCAACAGGATCGGGTGAGTTCCAGATGCAGTGGAACATGGCGGACGATATTTTTGAGAACAACATCATTTACGCAGGGCCGCGCTGCCTTATGACCGTGAACAAATCGCAGGTCGACAAGCAACATCCAGCCGTCACTATCGATCACAACCTTTATTACTGTGCGTCCGGATCGAAGGCGAGCACCTGGGGAGAAGCTTCCACCACAGTGAAAGGATTTGATAATTATGTTCAATCAACCGGAAATGACCGTCACTCCCGTTTTCTCGATCCGCATTTTGTAGACGCTGCCGCCAAGGATTTTCATCTGCGATCCAATTCTCCCGCGATTGGCGCTGGTACGACTGATCGACTGCCAGTGGGAGAACTGGATCTTGACGGCTCACCGCGAATCAAATCCGGAGACATAGACATAGGCTGTTACCAAACAAAATAAGCGGCAGGTGCATGATGAAATCAGAGTTGAAAGCCTGCTTCTGGGCTGCCTCTCACTCGCCCAGAATCGTTGGAAGCATTTCGTGGATGCCTGGGTATAGGTACACTTGCAATTATGAAAAAGCTTCGATTCCTGGTGTCTCTTCACACCCGCGAGAACGATTTCCAGGTGGCACAAGCCCAGACTGCGGAAGCGACCGCCCGCAAACTGGAGAGCGATGTGGAGATAGTGTTCGCGGATAACGACGCCGTGAATCAGAGCACGCAACTCCTGAAGGCGATCCAAGACCGAGTTGAGTCCCGGCCGGATGCGATTGTTGTGGAACCGTTTGGAGGCACGGCCCTTCCGCAGGTAGCTCGGGCCGCCAGTGCTGCAGGAATCGGTTGGGCGGTGCTGAACCGGAGACCGGATTACTTGTCGGATCTCCGCAAGGCAGCAACCGCACCTATGTTTGCGATTAGTTCGAATCACTTGGAGATTGGACGCATTCAAGGAAGACAATTCGCAGCGTTGTTGCCCAGAGGCGGCTCTGTTTTGTACATTGAAGGACCTTCACAGAGTTCCTCGGCCCAAGAACGCGAGTCCGGAATGCTGGAGACGAAACCGCGGAACATTGAAGTGAAGATGCTGAAGGCACACTGGACAGAAGAGAGTGCTTTACGGGCGGTGCGGTCCTGGCTGAAAATGGCCACCTCACAAAGCGCGTCAATCAGCCTGGTCAGCGCGCAGGACGACTCTATGGCCCTGGGAGCTCGCAAAGCTTTTCAGGAGATTACCAACGAAGCCGAGCGGTCGCGATGGCTGAGTTTGCCGTTTACTGGATGTGATGGTCAGCCGGCGACGGGGCAAGCCTGGGTACGCGAAAAATGGCTCACGGCGACGATCCACATACCGCCACTTACAGGACAAGCGATGGAGATTCTCGCAAAAGCCAATCGAGACGGAACCCAACCGGCGGAGCACGCCTTTACCACGTCCTCCTCGATTCCTCCCTTGGAATCATTGGTTCCGCGAAACCCATAAGCATCTCCTCGCGGAACCAGGTAAGAAAGCAGCGAAGGTGGGACACGGCTAAATATCAATCTGCCTGGCTGGTCACAACCGCTTCGCCCCATCCGTCTCGCGGTCGATTGTTTACGTTACTCATCTGCTCGATCCACTTTAAATATTGTTGCAAAGATTTCTCAGCCGCTCGGCGGCGAATTCTGGAGTTATGTCGCGTTGCGGAGTGCCGAGCAGTTCGAAGCCGACCATGAATTTCCGTATGCTCGCGGACCGCAAGAGCGGGGGGAAAAAATGCGCGTGCAGATGCCATTCCTCGTGAGACTGGTCGTCTGTGGGTTGTTGATGGAAACCCATGGAGTAGGGGAAAGGCGTGTCGAATAAGTGGTCATAACAGGATGTGAGCTTCTGCAATATGTCGGCGAGTTGATGGTTCTGTTCGACGGTTAGTTGGGAAAGGTCTGCCAGGTGCCGGCGCGGCAGAATCAAAGTTTCGAATGGCCAAATCGCCCAGAAGGGGACGAGGACGACGAAATGTTCGTTCTCAAATATCAGGCGCTCGCCCGAAGCTTTCTCGGTGCGCAAATATTCGCAGAGCAGGCATTGCTGGTGCGATTGCAGGTAATTGCGTTGCGTCGTTTGTTCCTTGGCTGGCTCGTTGGGCAGGGAACCGGTTCCCCAGATCTGACAATGCGGATGAGGATTACTTGCGCCCATCAGTGCGCCGCGGTTCTCGAAAATCTGCACGTAGTTGATGAAGTCGCGGCCTCCGAGGTCGGCGAATTGCTGGCGCCACATTTCGATGACTGCGACGATTTCTTTTTGATTCATCCCGGCCAAGGTCAAATCGTGGCGGGGAGAAAAACATCCTACGCGGCAGATGCCTGGTTCTGCCTGCGAAACGATTAGTTCGTCCTGCTGGATTTGTCCTTTTACCGGGTCGGGACGAAGAGCGGGGTAATCGTTGTCGAAGACGAAGACGGAGGAATATGCGGGGTTGCGTTCGCCGCCGGCACGGGTGTTGCCCGGGCAAAGATAACAGGAAGGGTCGTAAGCCGGCTCGCGGTGCTGCGATGCGATTTCCACTTGACCTTGCCAAGGGCGTTGCGCGCGATGCGGCGAAACCAGGATCCATTCGCCGGTGAGGATATTCAGGCGGCGATGGGAAGAGTCGATAGAGGATGATGTATTGGTCACGAATTATATCTTTTCTGGTGCGATGTTAAGTTGATAAAAAACCTTCCGCACGCATGATGTCACCACGGGGGCTAAAGCCCGCATTTGTACTGCGGTTGACGCGGCGCTGAAGCGCCGCTCTTCCACGGTTCTGCGAGCGCTCGGTGGCTGCATCATTTTATTCAATGGCTCGACCGGCGCCGGGCGCAGCGTGGGTAATATAAACTTCGGGGCGGATTTGAGTTGCGTGCTGATAGGCGTTGATGATTTGATCACCGAAGGCGCGAGCTTTGCTGCGCTCCACGAAATTGATGGTGCAGCCGCCGAAGCCGCCGCCGGTCATGCGAGCGCCATGAACACCGGGAAGCTTGCGAGCCAGTTCGACCATGATGTCCAGTTCGGAGCAACTGACTTCGAAGTCATCCTTGAGGCTGCGATGCGATTCATACATCAGTTGGCCGAAGCGGTTAAGATTGCCGGATTCGAGAGCGTCCGAAGCAGCTAGGACTCGGGCATTCTCTGTGACCACATGCCTGCAGCGCCGCAGCAACACATCTGGGAGTCCGCAGCCGAGCTGGCGCAAATCGTCTTCGGTGATGTCGCGTAACGCTCTCACAGTTTTTCGGCGCTGAGAAAAATGACGAACACCGGCTTCACATTCTGCGCGGCGGACGTTGTACTCTCCTCCCGCGATTGAATGCTTCACCATGGTATTGCAGATTACCAAACTAACGTTCTCTGGCAGCGAGAGGAAATGGAGGTCCAGAGAGCGGCAGTCCAGCAGTAATGCACTTCCGGCGCGGCCGTGCAGCGATGCGAATTGATCCATGATGCCGCAGCGGGAACCGACGAACTCATTCTCCGCGCGCTGGCAGAGCTTTGCGATAGCGGTGGAGTCCATTGAATGATTCGAAAAGCTAAGGAGAGCCAGAGCGGTGGCGACTTCTAGAGCCGCGGACGAGCTGAGACCGGCGCCGATGGGGACTTGTCCATCAATCAGAAGGTTTGCGCCGGGGATTGCGACGCCTTCGCGTTCTAGTTGGATAAGAACGCCGCGAACGTAATCGGTCCAGTTGCGCGCGGGTTGAGGTTGTGATTCATGAACGGGGAACGTGGCGGGTTGTGATTCCTGCAGCGAGTGGATCGATATATTTCCGCTGTTGTTTCCCGCGCAAGACACGAACGTATCGAAGCTGATTGCGGCGGGCATCACATATCCGTCGTTGTAGTCGGTGTGTTCGCCGATCAGGTTGACGCGGCCCGGGGCTCGGAAGATTGTGCAGGGGGTGCCGAAACGTTTTTCGAATTCAGATCGGAGATTTTCGGCGGGCATCGATCGTACCAAAACATATTCATTATATGAGTAGTGGTTTGATTGCAGCCGGTGCCGTCCCTGCTGGACTGGTTCTGAAAATCTCACTACCTCCCCAGGGACGGTGGAAGAGGGTTGCGCGACAACCTCGTCGGGAATAGGCTCATCTGAGTGGTAGGGCCAAACGCCTGCTCGCGAGAGCCTTTCTTTTGAAGTTGGCCAGGGTAGCTGCCACAGCAGTTGCGTAGTCACACGACAGGCGCGGTCGTCACAGGAAAGGATGATTACGATGAAAGCTGTTACTGGAGTATTTGGTTCGGCGGCGGATGCGAAACGTGCGAGCGAACAGTTGCACTCAACTGGCGTACACGAAAAGCGAATTACTTTATTAACTCCGGGAAGTGACGACGCCAATTTGCAATCTGTGCCTACGCTTGCGACCGAGCAACCGGGGATGGGTAAGGCGATCGGAGCGCTGATGGGCGGAGCGGCGGGATTGTCGGCGGGTCCGCTGGTGGTGGCAGCGCTGATACCGGGAGTGGGACCGATCACGGCGATTGGGCTATTAGCCGGGGCGTTTGCCGGTGCGGCAGGAGCGGGGATTGGCGCGGCAGCGGGGGGAAAAGCGGAAAATGACATGAGCGATGGACTGCCGGAAGACGAGGTGTTTATCTACGAGGATGCATTGCGCAACGGACGCAGTGTACTGATCGTAATGGCAGAGAATGAAGCGCAGGCTGCGCTGGTTCGCGAGTTGTTGAAGGCCGAAGGCGCGGAGGCGATCGATGCGGCGCGCGAACAATGGTGGGTGGGTTTGCGAGCGACCGAGCGAGAACATTATTCCTCCGACGGCAGAAAATTTGAAGAGAACGAGAAGTTCTACCGCATAGGATTCGAAGCGGCGCTGCATGCGCGCACGCGCTGCAAAGAATACGACCAGGTGTTAGGGGAGATGACGGCGCAGATTGAAGAACTGGAGCGTCAGTATCCGGGGGCAAAGGTGGAAGAACCGTTTCGCAGCGGGTACGAGCGGGGGCGTGATTACTATCAGCAGTTGTGTAATGAGCGTAAAGCGGCGTAGGGACCGTTTGTTTGTTGCGGATTTTTGTGTGCCCTATTTTTTTGTCTCTCCAGGTCTTTTTTTCTCAGATTCTCTGGGCAACGCGTTTTCGACCGGCTTTTCGGCTCCAGCGGAAGGTTTCGCGGGAGCGGCGCTCTCAGTCTTTTTTTCTGCGGCTCCTCCAGCAGTTTTCGCTGCCTCGGGGTCATCATTCTTGGGGGTGTATTGCACGATAAGAGAGACGCGGCGGTTAGAGGGATCGAGCGGATCTTCAGATTTACGCAAGCGCTGATCGGCAAAGCCGCGCACTTGGGTGATCTGGCCGGGGCCAATTCCGTTGGCTTGCATGAGGCGGCGCGCGGCGTTGGCGCGATCGGTGGAGAGTTCCCAGTTGCTGTAGTTTCCCGCGGTGGCATAAGGCTTGGAATCAGTGTGGCCTTCGAGGGAAATTTTGTTGGGAAGCTTGCTGAGTTCCTGCGCGAGGGTGATCAGCAGATCGCGCCCGTCGGCGTTCAGTTTAGGACTGCCGCTGTCAAAGAAGGTGCCTGAAGCTGATTCCATGAGTTCGATGCGCAGGCCTTCGCTGGTGATGGTCATTTCCACGTGGCTCTTGAGTTTTTCGAAGTCATTCATTTCACGAATTTTTTGCTCGAGCTGATCTTTCAGCTTGGGCATGTCATCTTTTGAGAGAACGAAATTCTCTCCTGCTCCAACGTTGATGGTTCCTTTTTTTTCGGCAGAACCGCTGGGATCGCGGAAGTAGCCGCCGACGGCCTCCTGCACTGGTTTGCTGCTGCTGAGCAGCCAGAGGACGATGAAAAGAGACATCATGGCAGTAACGAAATCAGCGTAGGCGACCTTCCACGCGCCGCCGTGATGGCCACCGTGACCGCCTTTTTTCTTGACGATAATGATGGGACGGGCTTTGTCCATAGGATGTTGAACTCTTTCTATCCGCCGGCGGAGGCAGCAGCTTCGGCTTCGGGCGCGGCGGCTTCGCCGCCTCGGTTACGGCAAGCTGCCTCCAATTCTTTAAATGAAGGGCGGACGTGGCCGGGGACGGCGCGGCGTGCTACTTCCACTGCCATGATGGGGGCGGTGCCTTTCAAAAACGACACCATCAATACGCGCAGGACGTAGAGGTAAGCGTGTTCATCGGCGGCAACTTTCACCATATTGGCCGCAATAGGACCAACCAAGCCGTAGCACAGAAGAATTCCAAGGAATGTGCCTACAAGAGCGGCGGCAACTTTCTTGCCGATCTCTTCGGGAGGGCCTCCCATGGCGCTCATGGTAATCACGATACCAAGCACGGCAGCGACAATGCCGAGACCGGGCAAGGAGTCGGCTACGCTGGAAAGTGCGGCGGTGGGCTGCTCGGCGTCGTGGTGATGAACCTCCAGGTCGAGATCGAGCGTGCTGTCCAGATCGAAAGCGTCGACGCCGGTGATGGCCATGCGAAGCGAATCGCAGACAAAGTCGCGGATGTGGTGATTCTTGAAAAGCGCGGGACCTTTGGAAAAGATGGAGCTCTTGTCAGGCTCTTCCACGTCGTTTTCGAGAGACATGAGACCATCTTTGCGGGCCTTGTTGAGCAGTTCGTACATCATTTTTAGAGAATCGACGTACGCTTGTTTGGTGAATTTGGAACCGCCGAAGACTCCGCCGATGCCTCCGGCAATCTGTTTGAGAATGTGAAGCGGATTAGCGATGAGGATAGTGCCGATGGCGGCACCGCCAATAGTGACGAGTTCGGCGGGCTGGAGAAGCACGCGGAGGTTCCCGTGCTCCATGAGATAGCCGCCGACTACGCAACCGAAGACAACGACGATGCCAATAATTGCAAACATGTTTTAGCCATTACTCAACCTACTGACGATGAAGTACCCGCGGCGCCAGAGGCTCTGCCGCGATTTTGCTTAAGAGATTCCTGGGCGCGGAGCAAGAGCGAGTCGACGTCGTCGCCGGGCAACGCCTCGGTGCTTCCGATCAACACCGCCACAGACAATTCCTCTCCCCACCACTCGATGGTGGCGCGGAGCGTCATCTTCAAAATGCGCTGGCACACGGCTTGCAGCGCTTGGTCGTCGCAGCCGGTCAGGATTACCAGAAAGCGGTCTTCGCTCCAGCGGCCGACGAAGTCGGTGGGCCATATCGTGTTTCTCAGGGTGCGAGCCAGAACGCGAAGGATCGATGCCGTTGCCTCCTGCCCATAGCGCGCGCGAAATTGGCTCAGTTCAGGGACCTCTACACAAAGTACGCCGAAGGGGATATGAAGCTCCGCGAATGTGCCGAGCATTTCGCGCAAGTGCGACTGCATCATGGCGTGGTTGGGCAATTCGGTGGCGTAGTCGAGGCAGCCGCGTTCTTTCATGCTGCGATCGTTGGGGCTGGGACCCTGCACAGCGAATTCGTTTTGAAAAGTCTGGATGATGCCAATGATGGAACCGTGTTTATCGCGCAGAGGGATGGCCCAGATGTGAACGGGAGTCCAATGGCCTGAGCGGTGATGAATGGAACTCATGGCTTCGGCGGGTTTGCCGCCGTGCAAGGCGGCCGCCATGGGACAACTTCCAGCGCACATTTCACAGCTATTGAGATTGCAATGGAGAAGAATATTTTCCGCGCAGGCGTGGCCGAGGACGTCGATGCGGGCAAAGCCGGTCATTTTTTCTGCGCCGTCACTCCAGAAGACAATTTTCTTTTGCAGATCAAGCACGCTGACCCCGATCTGCAGGCAGTTGAGGATGTCGCGGTAAATTTCCGGATCTTGAAAGGAAGGCATGGCACGGCATCAAGTTCAGGTGCTACAGGGTTTATCGGCGGAGAAGCATTCGGACTTAAGAAGATGGCATTGTGTGCCGATCCTTGTCGTACTCAAAGGGAGCGGGTCGCTGGAGCTGCCCAAAGTTTGGGGATTTCAAGGGCTTAGGTTGGCGGCACATTTGGGACAGCACGAGAGAGCTATTTGCAGAATGCGGAGCACGTTTTAATTCTTGCAGTGACAGTTCTGGGGGAGGGCTGCCCGGGCGCTCTGATCTCGAAAGAGGTCAGGGCGCTCGTCACTTTGGGGCTGGTTGCGGAATTTGGAGAGTAAGTTTTGGACCACTATGATCCTGACGATCCGGTAGCGGTTTACGTCCGCGAAGTTGGCGCAGTCGAGCCGCTGACCAAAGCGGAAGAGGCGAAACTATTTCGGGAACTTGGCCATTCGGGCGAGCGGGACGAACAACGAGAAAATGTCGCCGCGAGAAGATTGATTGAGAGTCAGCTCATGTTGGTGGTGCACATCGCGGAAAAACACTTGGCCTCTGGTGCGCCTCTACTCGACTTAATTCAAGAGGGAAATATCGGTCTTATAAGCGCCGTGAGGAGCTTCGCGGAGAGTCCGATTGGAGACTTTACTGCACACGCCGCGGCCTGCATTGAGGAAGCCATCGCAAGGCTTCTAGCAAATCTACCTAGCGCAGTCTAGTAGTGGGGTGCTTTGGGATAGTTGGCGTAACTTCCCCATAGCACTTTTTGACCTGCGGTCAATTGTTTATAATCAAGCGAGAGGTGGACTATGCCCGATATCAAGAAGGATTCAACAAGGTCACCGCTGCAGCCATCAAACGAACGTCGTTCTAACGAGGCCGCCATCTCCGAGCGGTTGGAGAAAGACGCAGATGAAATGGCGGGTGAGGCTCAGAACGTCGAGAAACAATATGACCAAGATCACGATATTTTTACGAAGTGAGAGCCAGTTGATATGCGTATCTTATAAAAGATAAGCGGGGTGTTCTTGGTGTCTGTCGATCCCAGTTGAGCGTCCCTAATGGTTGCGCCGAGGTATCGTACGCCGCAACCAAGCGATGACTGTGATCGGCATGGTTTCAGACTTCCTGTTGGGTAAACCTAACCCAGGCAGACGCGACGCGTGGCGGCCTTTGTGGCGCTGGCTGCTGGTGCCACAGTTGCGGGTCAGGCGTTTGAGGTGTTCGGCGGGAAGGTAATTCCCCAGAAGGTTTCCGCCCGTTCGTCCCGCTCGACAAACTCGATTGCGTACGTGCAAACACCCTCGATGGCCGCCAACTGCGCAACTACGCGCGCCGAGAGCCTGGTGCCTTGTTTGTTATTTACGGAGACGACCGAGCCCACCAGAAGCTCACGACTGAGTTGAACAGCAGCACCGTGCTTATTCAATTTCGTTGCCTTGGCTGGGATCGTAAAGCAACATTTCTGCCGGTCTTCCCCGGATAACCCGACAGAGGCGTGGAGCGCCATGCGATTGCTTCGGCGTTTCGCGATCTGGCTGCGGCTGACGGTTGCGTTAGCAGCCAAGTCTGAACGGTGTGATTTCTGGCGGGGAGGTGCAGGTTTCAGGTTCATTCTGATGGGGACATTAGAATGTGCTGTTCGTCGCCGCAATGTGCCGTTCGTCACCTTCCCCAGGTTACTCTGCAGAACTCTTTGATTCTTCACACTGAGAGCCGCATTGCATCACGCCAGGAAATAGGACATGTACCAGACCTGGAGCACCGGCTATGCCGTGCTGGCTCAGGGCTACCCCAGGCGGCCTGTGCGTCACCCCTCACTCTGACTCAAATGAATCTGGTCAAGTAGTTGTTGAAATATCGCGATTGTCGCAGCTATCTCATCGAGTTGTAGATTCTCGTGGGCTGACTCCCCTGCGGATTAACAGACTCTGCGATGCGACTACGAACCGTCGGGCTGATTTGAGCCTGATTTTGAAGCCGGTGGCGAGAGAATCAGTTGGTGGAAATGGTGAAGTTGACGGTGATCTTGGCTTCGGTTTCGACGGCTTCGGCGCCTTCGAGGTGAGGTTTGAAGTGCCACTGGCGGACGGCGTCCTGGGCGGCGGAAGCTAGGATGTGCGGGCCGCTTACTACGCGCAGATTCTGGATGATTCCATCCTTACCGATCAAGGCTTGCAGAATCACCGAACCTTGCACTTTCATCTGGCGTGCGAGCAGCGGATAGTTTGGCCTCACGGATCGGCTGACGATGGCCGACGTATCGGATGACATCTGCACGCGCTCGGCCGCATTGCTGGTGAGATTCGCGGCGATTTCGGTGTCGCGTGTGGTGGATGCTTCGGGAGCGGGCTGGGGAGACGACCCAGGCTGCAAGTCTACGCGCACGGAACTGCTGCTGCCCGGGCGGATCATGCGATGGTTATCGCCGGCAACCACTTCGACTTCGAGCGGAGGCAGTACGGTGCGGGCTATGACCGGAGATGCCGGGGGCGCGGTGGGAGCCGCGTTCGCGTTCGCAGTTTCTTTTTTTACCGGAGCGTGGACAGCTTTGTGATTTGCTTTTGTGACTGGCGTCAGCTTGGCGACTGGCGCGGATTCCCGAGCTGCAGCCGTTTTTGGGGCGGAGAAATTTTCCACGGGCTGATCGGTATCCGCTTCTTCGGGAGAATCCGGAAACCAGAAATCGCGGTCACGCCAGAGAACGATGCTCAGCGCGAGCAGCAGCAGGCAGAGCGAGCCCACCATTAACCTGCGCTGGCGGAGGTCTTCGTCCGCACGCACCGGAGTGTGGCGCGGCAGTGCCACTAAAGTATCTTCGGGTTTTGGCACAACGGTTCTCAGCTCAGACATCGGGTTGCGCGCCCGTATACATCGGCTATTGCACCCGATAGTATGCCTCGAAAACGTTCGAAAGGCTAGTAAAAGGTGCGCCGGGGCGGGAAGGCGGCAGGTTATGATTCTCGAACTGGGCTTTGAAGTGGGCTGTCGAACTGGGTGACGTGCGAAACTTTCGGGGAATCTCGTGAATCCCATCGCTGAGCACACCTGGCAGGATTAATTCATGAACAAGAATGATGGCAAGAATAACGAACGCAGAATGGATGAGAAACAATTCAGGCGGGTTAGCCGGCGGGAAGTATTGAAGCTCACCCCGGTGCTGGCTCTGGGAGCGTTTGCCATTCCCAAGTGGCAGGAGGGGTTGCTGAAGAAGGGGCTGGGTTTTAGCGACTGGGCTTCGGCGCGGCTTTT
>JBAVGI010000174.1:0-2369 GCA_049684755.1 Candidatus Sulfotelmatobacter sp. | reverse complement strand
TAACCTGGACCGCCGCCGGGCGCATCCTTCTCGATGTGTACCGCGAAACGATTGCAGCCCATAGAGCCGGAGCGATGCAGGAGACCAGTCGGAATCAAGCAGCGGACTGCGTTCGAGCATGAAGAATCCTAAAGTCTCAGTCGTGATCCCCACCTACAACCGGGCAGGCACGGTTTCGCGCGCGATCGAAAGCGTGCTGGACCAGACGTTCACCGATATTGAGGTCGTCGTGGTGGACGATGGATCATCGGATGGCACCGGGAAGGTTCTGGCGAACATGTTTGGCGATCGCATCCGCTACTTCGCCCAGGTGAATCAGGGTGCCAGCATCGCACGTAACCGCGGGATCGAAGAAGCTCGCGGCGAGTGGATCGCATTTCTGGACAGCGACGATCTGTGGGAAAAAGACAAACTTGAATGGCAGCTCAATGCGCTCGATCGATTTGCTCCGCAGTGCTGTGGCTGTTATACCGATACGCGATTTTTCAACCATCCCGAAACCCGCACGATGTTTCAGCTGGTCGAACACGAATTCCGGCACGAAGGGACGATGGGCGCTAAGCCTGACGTGCTGGAACGGTTGGTCAGGCCGGGCGGCGCGGGCATGGTAGTTTGCCTGTCATCGTTTATGGCGCGGGCCGATGTGATCCGAAAAACCTCCGGATTCGACCCTAAGCTGCTGTATAGCCAGGACAGCGAATTCCTTTTCCGGCTGGCGCTGCTGACAGGCTTTTGTTATGTCAATCTGCCACTCGTGCGCTTCGACCGCTCGCCAGCGGAGGTTCGCCATGTGGGCGTGCAATCGGAATGGAACAAGTTTGAATTCTGGCTGAAAGATAGTCAGCTCCGGCTAGAAGGGCTGTTGCGCTTGAGCGAAGGCCTTCCCAAGGAGATTCGCGGCGTCATCCTGGAGCGGTTAAGCACGATCCATCGCGGATGGACGAATTTGTATTTGGAGACCGGGCAGTACGGAAAGGCGCGCGAGGCTGCGACCCGGGCGGCGCAGCTGGATTTAACTTTCAATGTTGCGGCGAAATGGCTGCTGACCTGGGTGAGCCCCCGATTAGCGCTTCGTACAGTACAGCGCCGGAAGGAAAGAGAGAATTCAGTAGCATGAAGTCGACTACTTTTGCAGAACCAAACTCGGTTGCCGAGCGCGGGGAAGAAGCCATAGCGATGAATCACAATCCCGAAGCATGCCCGGTTTGTGGGAAGACGGAAGCGTGCGAGTTTCTGCGTGGCCCCGACCGGTTCCACGGCAGAAAAGATCGGTACACGTTGGTGCGGTGCCCCACATGCTCGCTGGTTTGGCTGAGCCATCCACCCGAGCCGGCGGAGATGCATCTGCATTACACGGCGGCTTACGACAGACTGATTTCCGCTGCAGGCGACAACTCACCGGCCCGCTGGGGATTTCGCAAGAAAGCTTTGGCACCATATAAGGAGTCCGGATCGCTGCTCGACCTGGGCTGCAGTTCTGGATCGTTTCTGGAGTCGCTTCAGCTCGGGTCGACGCAGGGCGACCGGTGGAAGCTGCACGGCATCGAGATGTCTCCCGAGTGCGCGAAAGTCGCGAAGGCAAAGACCGGTGCGCAAGTGTTCGTCGGACACATTCTTGACGCGAAATTTCCCCGCGAATCGTTCGACGCCATTACCTGCTTTGACGTGCTGGAACATCTCTATGAGCCGCGGCGCGTGATGGCCCGAGTCGGCGAATGGTTGAAGCCAGGTGGAATTTTCTACGTCCTCGTGCCGAACATCGACTCCGCCGAGGCCCGCGCTTTTGGAAGTTACTGGCATGGGCTGGAGCTGCCGCGTCACTTGTTCCACTACTCGCCGGCGGCTCTCAAATTTCTCGCGGAAGCGGAGGGTCTAAGCGTGGCTTCGCTGGAAACCCGGCGCAATCCGGCCGTAGGGACCAGCCTGCGCTATGTTTGGGATGATGTTTTCGGCGCAGTCGGCATCCGTCGAACTCCGGTCGCGTATCGCAGCGAGCCCGGCATCGCCTGGAGAGCGGGACGAAAACTGGTACGTATGACGGCATTGCGCGCGGCGCTCGCCATGGCTCCTCTCATCGGCGGTGGTGAGTCGATCCATGCGATTTTCCGCAAGCCGTAAGGCAAAGAAGATACTCCGTGATAAGCGTCGCTTTGCTCGAATCACATAGGACCAAGAACATGCCCTACTCGCTCGATCACCGGCCATTTGAAGATCCTTTGGAAATTTTTCCCAAGGCACTGACCAAGCTCTACAGCGCCTGGGTCAGCCGGACCTATCCGTTTGCCAGAATTGGACGTGACGTCTCGTTTCACTTCACTTGTAAGCTGAGTCGGCAGCGGGCGACCAGAATCAGCCTGGGCAATTCGATA
>JBAVGI010000173.1:0-5226 GCA_049684755.1 Candidatus Sulfotelmatobacter sp. | reverse complement strand
CATTGTTCGACACGGGCATGTTCGAGGCGGGCATGCCCTGGCCGTTATCCTGAATTTCCAGGCAAATTTCTTCGTCGGACCGAAGCATTCGGATATTCGCTTTCTTGCCGCTTGAGTGGCGATGAATGTTGGTCAGGCACTCCTGCACAATGCGGAATACCGTCATCTCCATATCGCCGGGCAACCGGCCGAGGTCTCGGGCTACTTCAAGTTGAACATCGATCTTGCTGCGTTGTGCAAAGCCTTCGACATACCAGCGCAGGGCGGATGGCAGTCCGGCTTCATCCAGCAACGGGGGATGCAGCAAATAAGAAACGGTGCGCAGTTCCTTGGACAGTTGCTCGACCAGTTCGAGACTCTGCCGAATGCCGCTCGCGAAATCTGCGTTTAGATTTCGCGCTTGCTCCTGCAAAGGCGCAAGGTTCATCTGCACCGCCGTCAGGATCTGCCCGGAGCTGTCATGCAGATCGCGGGCAATCCGCCGTCGCTCCTCGTCTTGGGCGCGGAGCAATCGGCCCGAAAGATCGCGTACGGTTTCAGCTTGTTGTAAAAGAGCCTGATTTTTCCCCTCGAGTTCCTGCGTACGCTGTCTAACCCGAGCCTCCAGTTTTTCCCGCAGTTCCTGTTGCTCGGTGATGTCCATTCCCGTGCCCACAATCATGACGAGCTTCCCCTCGTCGTCCAATACGGGACTTAGAGTGCGGTGAGCAAACCGCCGAGTTCCATCCGGCAAGCAGAAGGAGCACTCCTCTCGAACCAGTTCGCCTTGAGCGGCTTTCGTCACGCTGTTTTTCAGAATAGCTACCTCGTCGGGCAATGCGGACCACCAGAACTCCCAGAACTTGTGGCCAATTAATTCTTCGCGCTTGTGCCCCGAGGCCTCAATAGCGGCACGATTCGCGTCGATGATGGTTCCCTCCGGGGTCAGCAGTATAAGGAATGAATAGGTCTGACTGAACGCGGCTCGCAGCTGCGATTCGCGCTGCCGCAATGCCTCTTCGATGCGTTTTCGCTCAGTGACGTCACGGGCAATTTTTGAAGCTCCGATAATCCTGCCGCGCGAATCTCGAACCGGAGATACGGTAAGAGAGATGTTGAGTCTCTCACCAGACTTGGTCATGCGCACGGTTTCGAAGTGCTCGATCCGCTCGCCATTTCGCAGTCGCCTGATAATTTGCTTTTCTTCGTCTCGCAATTCCGCCGGGATGATAATCGTAATCGGTTTTCCGATCGCTTCTTCGGGAGAAAATCCAAAGATCCGTTGCGCCCCCGCATTCCAGCTCTGGATGATTCCATTCAGATCTTTTGACACGATCGCGTCCTCGGAGGATTCCACGATCGCGGCGAGCCTGTATCGCGCCTCTTCTCCTTCACGGCGTGCGCTAACGTCTTCCACAACCGAAATAAAATGCTTCAGCTGTCCGCTTTCGTTTCGGGCGCCAGAAACCGTCAGATTCACCCAGATGATGGACCCATCTTTCCGAATGTAGCGCTTTTCCATCGAATAGGTGTCCAGAGCGCCACTCTTCACCTGTTCGCCTTGGTCGACATCTTGTCCAACGTCCTCCGGATGTGTGATCTCCTGAAAAGTCATGCTTAGCAATTCATCTTTGCTATATCCGGTAATCTCAGCGAGCTTGTCGTTCACCCGTAAAAAACGTCCACCAGGGCTCACCTGCGCAACTCCCAACGCTGCCAGTTCGAAGGTGGACCGGTAGAGTTGCTCGCTCTCGCGCAGCGCCTGCTCCAAGGCCGCGCTCCGCTGCAAGATTTCTTTGGAATCGATATGAAGGTTTCGATCCTGCTCCGACGTTGCCCGTTCAAAAAACGGTTGCCGGCGGGCCACGCATTCCAGCGCGGCCAGCAAGTCACGGGCAATGGACGATTTCACAACGTAACCGCGCGCGCCCGCCTTGAAGGCCTGGCGAACCATTTCCGGCGAATCGTGCTGACTGAGAATCAGTATTTCGGAATCAGGTAGTGTGGCCCGAATTAGATGCGTGGCTTCCAGGCCATTCAGACGCGGCATGCTCACATCCATGACGATGACATCGGGATTTAGCTGTTGGGCTTTTTCTACTGCGTCCTGCCCGTCCACCGCCTCGCCGCAGACGTCGTAATTGGAATGGCTTTGGATGAGGGAACGGACGCCCCGACGGACGACTTCATGGTCATCGACTACCAGCACCCGCATAGTGGTTTTTCCCGCACATGTCTGCCAGGGAAGGAGGTCAGACACGGTCTTTCATCATACTTAGACTCTGATCTGCACCCGAATACAGTGAATCCTGTAGCCACCAGCCAAGGCCGGGATAAGTTCAGATCCTGGAAGTGGCCTCGGTGCGTAGCTCTTGCCACACCTTCAAGACCTGCTCGCGGGTGCGGTCTAGGGAGCCGGAGTTATCGATCACAAAATCGGCAGCATTGATTTTTTCCGCTTCGGGCAGTTGCGCAGCCATCCGGCGCTCGACTTCTTTCCGTGCACCGTCGATTGCCAGCTTATGGCGTACCGCGAAGCGAACGACGCGTTGCTCATCGCTACAAGTGACGACGATCAGGCGGTCGAATCTCTTCGCGGCGCCCGCTTCAAGAATGAGCGCCGCTTCCACGATCGCCACGGCATGCGGGTCTTGTCGTCCCATCTCTTCCATCCACTCCTCCTGGCTGCGAATTACCGCGGGGTGAACGATGCGGTTCAGTTCCTCCACGCGGGAGGGTCCTGGAGACGACGGTTGATTCTCGGATCCGGCCCTCGGACCAAAGGCAGCATCCGCCAGCTTGGCGCGGTTCACGCTGAGATCGCGATTAAGAATTCCACCGCCGAAGTGGCGAACGACTTGGTTATACACCGGCTGACCGGGCAGCATGAGTTCATGCGCGATACGGTCGGCCTGGACAAGACGGCCGCCCAGCGCAACGAACATCTCGCCAACCACGGATTTGCCCGATGCGATGCCGCCAGTTAGGCCAACCTTCAGCATGAAGGCACCCACGAGAAGGCGATGGCCAAATGAACCCAGGAGGACGCAAAGAGACGAAGTTTCAGAACCTCTTTCTCAGCGCACTCGATGTTCTCGGCGGTGGAATTGCTTTTCAGGCGCGTGATAGCTCCGGTGTGCGGCTGCCGCGACGCATCTTCGCAGCTTTTACCGTGTTGTACATGAGCATCGCTATGGTGAGCGGACCGACCCCACCGGGAACGGGCGTGAGCGCTCCCGCAATCTCAGCTACCTCTGGATGCACATCGCCGACCAGGGTCGACCCCCTGCTTTGGAAGGTCTCTTCCCGCTTCGCATTGCCAGTCAATCCGGCGAACAGGCGTTGAAATTCCGCGGGGTCCGTCACCTTGTTCATGCCAACGTCGATCACGGTTGCGCCGGGTTTCACGAAGTCGCGAGTAATCATTCCGGCGCGGCCGATTGCCGCTACGAGAATATCGCCGCGGCGGCAGACCTCCGGTAGATCCCGCGTTTTCGAATGGCAAACGGTAACGGTCGCGTTGGAATTCAGCAGAAGCATGGCGCTGGGCTTGCCAACGATATCACTGCGCCCCACCACCACGGCTTCCTGTCCCGCAATGGGAATCTGGCTGCGCTTCAGAATCTCCATGACACCTGCTGGCGTACACGGCAGCAATCCCGGTCGCTGCGTGGATAGAAATCCCACGTTCACGGGATGGAAGCCATCCACATCTTTGGCTGGGTCAACCGCCATCAGTACCTGCTTGGAGTCCACCTGCGCAGGCAGGGGCAACTGCACCAGTATGCCGTCGATTTCCTCGCGCTGGTTGAGGTCTTGAATCAGCGCCAGCAGTTGAACAGTCGTTGCATTCTCGGACGGGGTGTGCTGCTCGCTGTATATTCCGACTTCCTCACAAGCCTTCACTTTGCCACGCACGTAGATTTCCGAGGCCGGATTATGGCCGACCAGAACGACAGCCAAACCCGGTCGAACTCCAGCCGACGCCATACCCCTGACTTCCGCCGACACTTCCGCACGGATGTCGCTCGCGATTTTGGTGCCGTCAAGGATTCGGGCAGTCATAGGCTCCGCTTAAAATACTGGTCTGCAAAAATCTTACACCGGCGCGGGCGTCGAGCGCTGCCGCAGCCGAACAGATTTTCCATAGTGACAGCCGTGGTTCCCCGCGAAGGCGTAGAATGCTCGGCATGATCGCCAAGGATTTACTGGAAATTCTGGTCTGTCCGGCTTGCAAACAGACTCTCGAATACCGTCCAAATCCGGAAGCCCTGAAGTGCACACAGTGCCACCGCGTGTACCCGGTAAAGGACGATATCCCCATCATGCTGGTCGACGAGGCCACGATCGAGAGCGCCTGATTCTGCTCGCTCTTCCGCTCATGACGCATTCCCGCCCAGAATGACACTCCGTGTCAGTATTGGGACCTTCCGGGTACCTCGGAGACCTTACCGAAGTGGGCAGGATTCCACTACCATGCGTGCAACTTCTTACTTTCAGAGGGGTTTATCAATCTAAGCCAGCTTGCCGGACGTATATCAAAGTAACCGGCGGCTGCGGCAGCAGAATTGCATGCAACTTCAATAGCTGCCGATGAGTCTAATAAGCGATTGTGGTAGGTAGGTCGGAGTCGGAGGTGATGACGGCCATGTTTGAAAACGCGATGAACATAATGGTGAATAACGATAAAGACAGGTTTACGGCGACCGAACTGGCAGCCCTACGCAGCGACCTGCTGCAGGGCGGCATGATCGATTCGTACGAGGCCGCCGAACTGCTCCAGGTTTTCTTGATGGGCCGGGGCTATGGAGTGTCTCCCAAAGCGGCGCTGGATGCTGCTGGCCGTGTCGAGATGGCGGGGTGCGCCCTGCCGGTGCTGCAATATGAACTTGAGAATCTCGCGATGGTGATGTAATAGAACCCGCGAGTAATCCCGCGCAGCGGGTTAGATATTCTGGATCGGCCGGTCGAACCAAGATTGACTGATTCAGTTCCACGCAAAAGAGAGCCGGGCCAACCAGCCCGGCTTTGTGGTGTTCGGGTGCGGGAAGCCGTTGCTACTGCATCGTGTAGGCAATTGCGTTGCTATTTGCGCCGTTCTGAAAGGCTACGACTGACCTGGCGGGTGGCCCACCCTTTCCGTTTTTTTCCTTCCCGTTCCGGAATTCTGGGTGCCCCGTCCTTGCGCTTTTTGCAAGGGCGGGTACGATGCTGCCTGTACCATATTGCTGGTCTTGCCCAGCGGCC
>JBAVGI010000172.1:0-4749 GCA_049684755.1 Candidatus Sulfotelmatobacter sp. | reverse complement strand
AGAAAACCCATCATTAAAATCGCCGTAGTCGAGAGCGACCCCTTGCGCTTCGTGGGGTTCCGCGCCTTGTTCGACTCCGAACCTGAGTTCGAGCTGGTCTCCGCGGCATTGCCCGAGATCAGCACGTTGCAGAATATCGATCTCATCCTGCTCGGAAACCGTTCCGGCCAGAATCTGTTCGACGTGATGGCCAGCCTCAAGGCGACGCGTCCGGATCTGCGCATCATCGTGACCGGCTCCGGCATCGACGAAGAGACGATTCTAAAGGCGATCGCTTCCGGCGCAAAAGGCTATGTCGACGAAGCCGCTTCACCTGCGGAGTTCGCGCAAGCCATCCGCATCGTGAATCAGGGCTCAGTATGGGCGCCGCGCCGCGTGCTCTCCATGTTCATCGAGCGCGTCTCCTCCACCCCTGGACGAATATTTCCCGCCGGCCGCGTGACCTTCACCGACCGCGAAAAAGAAGTGCTGGAGATGCTGGTGGCCGGCCGCTCCAACAAAGAGATTGGCGCGCAACTGGGAATCGAAGAGCGCACCGTGAAAGCCCACGTAGCCAAACTGATGCGCAAAGTCGGCGTGCAGAACCGCATCGCGTTGTCCGTGCATGCGATTACGCATTCACTGGTGACGACGAAGTAAGCAGCTGCTAGCTGCTAGCTAAACCGGAGCCAGAAGCGGTGTTCCGAAGCGTAACTTCTAGGCAGTGACCTCGGTAATCTTGCGCGATTTTTGACGCAGACGCATACTCGCCTCACCTACCACAGAACCTGGGAGACGGGGTTGAGAGTGGCGATTAGGGTCACTACTTTCAGCCCCGATTTTTTGTCTTTTTTCGTGCCCCCCGAAATCCCATCCTTTTTCTGGAGTTGATTCCTTCCTAGACTCGATCCTTCCTGGCTAAGCGTTCCTGACACGCCGGGGCGAGGTTCGTTTACAATCCAAAGCAACAGATCCCAGAAAATATTTGTGTGGTGAGGAACCATGAAAAAGTTCTTGTTGCTTGCGGTGATTGTTTCTCTCTGTTCTTTCTCTTTTGCGGCCGATGAGGATACGAAGGTTTCGGATCGTGTGGAAGCGGCCGCGCAGGTGCTGAACGACATCCAAGGCGCGCCGGATAAGGGCATACCCCAGGAAGTGTTGGGGTCGGCAGAGTGCGTGGCGGTAGTGCCCTCGATGCTGAAGGGCGGGTTTATTGTGGGTGCGAAGTATGGGCGCGGACTGGCCAGTTGCCGCACACCGAAGGGATGGAGCGCTCCGGCATTCTTTGTTGTAACCGGAGGAAGTTTTGGATTCCAGATTGGCGGCCAGGCGGTAGATCTGGTGATGCTGATCATGAATAAAGATGGGATGAGGCATTTGCTCTCGAGCCAGTTCGCGCTGGGTGCGGACGCGTCGGTGGCTGCCGGGCCAGTGGGGCGCCACGCCGAAGGAAACACGGACTGGAAGATGCGGGCCGAGGTATTGACCTATTCACGCGCGCGCGGGTTGTTTGCCGGCGTGAGTCTGAATGGAGCCGTGATCAAGCAGGACAAAGACAGCACACGGGATTTTTACGGACGCATGGTCCCATTTAAGACTGCGCTGACGGGCGAAATTGAGCCGCCGGCGGGAGCGAACGCGTTTTTGACGTCGCTGGCGCAGTGGGCCCAGGAAGCAGCAAAGTAATCAGGAAGCGAGCTAAGCGCGCCCTTCAGTCGCTTGCGCTATCTCAGGGCAGGCTCCGTGGAGTGGCGCAGCTCGCCCAGATTCCCGACTTCGCTCAGGGCAGGCTCTCGGTGCGCAGAGAGCGCTTGCTCGGAATGACAATCCACTTCTCTTTATTTGCAAATAATTATTGACGGTGATACCGTCACGCTTCCCCCGAATGCGGCAGCGACTTGAGTACGCGGCAGCCTGGCCGTTCATCAAAATCCTTGGTGTTTTGCCACGACGGTTGGCCCGGGCCATTGGCATTGGTCTGGCCTGGGGCGTTTATCTTTTGCACGTGCGATTGCGGCATGTGGGCATGCGCAATCTCGCCATAGCGTTTCCTGAAAAAAGTGAAGCGGAGCGGGCGCGGATTCTGCGTGGGGAATTTGCTTCGCTGGGACGTCAACTGGCGGAGGTCTGCCACTTCCCGAAGTTCACGCTGGAAAATGTTGAGCAAGTGGTCGTGTACGACGGGCTGGAGAATTATCAGCAGGCTTACGCGCGCGGCAAGGGAGTGCTGTTTCTGACCGCTCATTTTGGCGGCTGGGAGCTTTCCGCGTTTACGCATTCGATGCACGGGCACTGGATGCATGTGGTGATGCGGGCGCTCGACAATCAGTATCTGGACCGGCTGATCCGCGAGTATCGCACCATGCACGGTAACAAGACTGTCGACAAAGATAATTTTGTGCGCGGGCTGCTCTCGGCGATGCATGCCGGAGAAGTGGTGGGAATGTTGATGGATACGAACATGACTCCGCCACAAGGGATCTTTGTGGATTTCTTCGGGATTCCGGCATGCACGGCGAGTGGGTTGGCGCGGATCGCGCTGCGTACCGATGCGGCAGTGGTACCGACGTTCACGATCTGGGACGCAGCGCTGGGGAAATACCGGTTGCGGTTTGATCCGGCCGTAGAGTTAGTGCGCACGGGCGATTTGGAGGCGGACATCCAGGCCAACACGCAGAAATTTACTTCGATTATTGAAGAGTATGTGAGGAAATATCCGGAGCAGTGGTTGTGGGTGCATCGCAGGTGGAAGACGCGGCCTCCGGGGGAAAAGGGATTGTACTGAAGTGGATTCGGGCGGGCGCCCGGCTTGGAAGTCAGTATCTTTCAGATGGAGTGGGTGCCGACAGATCGGAAGCCCACTTCTCGCAAAAGCGGCGAGAAGTGGGGCACCCTTCGAACCAGAAGACTTAGCCGCGATGGAGGAACGATTCGTAACCTCTGCGGAAGCCGCGGCGATAATCCTCGAAGGCTTCCGGCGGCACGGGAGGATTACGGAAGCGTGGATGGCGTTCGACATCCGGTCGCTTTCCTTCATCGACATCACGCCGGGCGGCGGCGAAGCCATCGTGAAAACCTTGCCGGGCAACTGCAGCATATTCCGGCGGCGGAGGCGGTTCTTCGTAGGCTGGATGTGGATGAGAACATCCGGCCAGAGAGAGAGGTAACAGCAAGGCTGTCAGGGCAAGCCATTTCTTCATGTCATGTCCTCGTGGTCGTATTTGATGTCCGCAATAACAGCGCGACGATCTTAGGTGTTAACACGTGGAAGCAGGAAGAGTTGTTGCAGAGTCTGCGCTTCCTCAGCGTTGGTTTGCTCAAATTAAATTGGAGACGATTGAAGATGGTTTCGCTATTACTTCAGTAACCAATGCGGGATGCAGAAGATCTCGCAATCGTGTGGAATCACTTTACGGGTTCCCAGCCCTCGGGGAGCATATCGAATGCCAGTGTGTCGCGATAGGCGTATTGATTGCCTTCCAGTACTGCCACCGGCGTCAGCATATGCCAGATGCGATCATCGTCGAAGACGTAACACTCGCCCGCTTCGCGCATAGTGAAGCGATCCAGTTCGTGTTTGTCATTGTCGGTGATGACGACTTCGCCACCGTGAGCGCCGCAGCGGCCCAGTAGATGCGTAGCGATGTACTTTTCTCCGTCTTTATGCAGACCCGGCGGGCTGGTGTCGCAGGGGCGGCCCGGAGTGGCGGTAAATCTTATGAGATGGACATTGACCAGATACCTGGTGCCCACGGCGGAGAGCGGCAGGTATTGCAGGTGGTGAGCAATCATCTTGCGAACGCCGATGGAACCGGCTATCGCCGGGGGCAGCGGAGCGTATTCTCGTGGCTGGCCTCCGATGGTCGGGTTGTATTTTTTCAACTGCACGTAAGGCGTGGTCTCTTCGCTCAAACAAACTTTTACACCACCCTCAACAATCTCCGCCCGGACACGATTTAAAGAACGATACCGGTCACCGCCTTCATAGTACTTATCCCGTGGGATGGACCAGGCTGCGTGGGATAACTCTTCGAGCGCGCGCGCTACGTCTGTGTCGATTCGGAGCGGCTGGCGGGTAAACCCGCGCTCGACGAGGTCGTTTCGCGACCTTGAATTCGTTGTTACCGGAATGAAGGTGTCCTGGCCCATATCGCTCCTGACAAATGTTATCGCATTGCCTTGACGCGGAGGAGAGGCGTGTTTCTTTGCGACGCTGGGGAGGAATTTCAGCGGTCCTTACAGGACGGAGTTAGGTAAATGAGTATCGTACCCGGCGTTGAAACGCGGGGCTATTATCAGTCGTCCTCCGGACGCTTCTCGTTCACATATTGGGGCGGCGATGTTAGGGACGATTCAGATTTGTATTTCCGGTAGAATCAACTCTTCCTATGAAAACATTCGAACAGATTGTTGAGCTTGAGAAGCGGTATTTGCTGGGGACTTACAACCGGTATCCCATTGTGTTGACGCGGGGGAGGGGCGTGTTTCTTTACGACCTCGACGACAAGCGCTATCTCGATTTTGTTTCGGGGCTGGGAGTGAATGCGTTGGGGCATGCGCATCCGCGGATTGTAAAGACGATTCGGGAGCAGGCGGCCAAGCTGATTCACGTCTCCAATCTTTATTACCATGAGTATCAGGGTGCGCTGGCGGAGAAGTTGTGCACGCTCTCCGGTTTGGACAGAGCGTTTTTTCAGAACTCGGGGACCGAGGCGATCGAGGGTTCGATCAAGCTGGCACGGCTGGCGGGACATCGGGCGGGTGGGGATT
>JBAVGI010000171.1:0-21821 GCA_049684755.1 Candidatus Sulfotelmatobacter sp. | reverse complement strand
TGGTGCATGCGCGGCTGGTGACAGCTCTGAGTTCGTCGACCGCAAAACAGGGAGACCTGGTAGAGGCGCTTATCACCGAGCCTCTAGTCATCTCGGATCACCTGATTCTTCCTGAAGGAAGCGTGATTAAGGGCTCGGTGCTACAAGCGCAGCCAGCGCGGCGAATGGGACGCAACGGACAGTTACGAATTCTGTTTCACGAGGTTGCGCCACCGAATGGAATCGAGCAGAAAGTTGAGACGACTTTGGAGGGCGTGGCGGTCGCCAAGGGCGAACACTTGAAGCTCGACGATGAGGGTGGGGCGCAGGTGACCACTCCGCGAACGAGATATCTGATCACAGGAATTCAAGTGATGCTGGCTGCTTCGCAAGCTTCTCCGGATCGCGATGCAGGACAGGGGAGCCAGAGCGTGGGCGAAGCAGGAGGCGGTGCGGTAAGTGGTGCATCGGGATTTAAGTTGGTGGGGATGGTTGTGGGAATTGCTGCACATTCCCGCGTTGTGTCGGCCGGGTTTGGATCGTATGGAGCGGCATTGTCGATCTATTATCATTTTCTGGCGCGGGGACGCGATGTGGTCTATCCGAAAGACATGCCGATGTTGATAGGGCTAGGAACTAGGGACGGCAAAACAGCGAATGCCGCAGAACCGTCGGCGAAGTTAGTTCGATGATCGACCCGCGTCCGCAGAACGTTATTGTGCGAAATTAAAATGTGTCTGTAAATAATTGATAATAAACGAGATATTGGTGGAGGCGGCGGGAGTCGAACCCGCGTCCGAAAATGTTACTGGTCAAGAGACTACATGCTTATTCGCGTTCATGCCCCAGGCATTAGGCGTTTCCACCCTACCCAGGACGTTCGCGGCCGACGCTCAGAACGGACAAGAAACGCTAGCCGCTAGCCTGTGAGCTTAACCTCCCGTCCCAGACGTAGGCGGGAAGAGCAGCCCTCTGTGTGACGCTCGCTCACCGCCCAAGGGCGAAGCGGTGGAAAGCGGCTGCCTAATTAATTAGGCTGCGTATGCCATTTGTTGATTGGCAATTATCATTTTGCACGCGATTACGGGTGTGTGCACCCCGGCATGCCTCTTGGCCGCAAGCATCTCCGTCGAAGCCGTGACGCCCCCACTGGTGGGTTTGGCCATACTCAAAGAGCTACTTCCAGACTAGGGGCCACCCGAGTGGAAGTCAACACTTCGATTGGATGACGGTTATTTGCTTGGAGCTTCGGAGACGAATGGATTTTTCAGCGCCATCTGTTGATAGAATTTGACAGCGCTCACCATGCGGCATTTTGAACGAACTCCCGTGTTTGCATATCCGCTCCGTATCGGCCGATTACTACAAGAAATTGCCCTCCGTAAGAGACGACTGTCTTCGCGAGTCGTCGTGACCTGTTTCTGGATGGTGCAAACCGTTGCTCTTGGTCAGACGATAATCCAACTCACGGATTCGGACTTTCACCGTTTGAGCATGCCCACAGGCATCGCGTTTCCCGTGAAATGCGATGATCGAGGGAACGTCTATTTTCGTTCCGCCGTACGCGGGCCTGGCAAGTTTGACGTGGTGAAGATCGCACCGGACGGCTCACAGAAGGCTACGTACACCTATTCGGGCGTCGCGGATATCAAGGACGATACCCTTCTAGCGGCTTCTGCTGGGGATCACGGGGAGATGTATGAGCTATTGCGGGCACCGGGCCAACGAGTGCTCCTCTTGCGTTTTTCAGAGAACGGCCAACTAGAAAGCAGGACGGAGATCGACGCCCCAGAACCATTTGCACCCGCGCAGTTGGATGTCCTGCCGAATGGCACCCTTTTCGTCTCCGGTACTCTGATAGGAGACAAGACTGGGCAGGCTGCCAGGGAGCCAGTGAATGCTCTTTATGACGCGAGTGGACGGTGGCTGAAAGAGATTCGCCTGAAAAATGATGCCGGTCTTCTGAAACAGCCTCTAAAGACTGCGGACCGGATTGGATCACAAAATAGAGCGGTACATTTCGGGAGGACGGCAGTCGGCGACGACGGAAACCTGTACGTCATGCGGGCCACGAGTCCGGCTATGATTTACGTAATCTCACCGGGAGGGGAAGTGGAGCGCACGCTCACTGTTCAGCCGCCCGGCGACGGTGCGGTGCAGTTTGCATTGCTTGCGCACGGCGGACGCGTTGCCGTGGAGTTCGATTTCCCTACGTCTCCTGACGTGAGTGATACCAGAATCCGCCTTGTCGACGGCCACTCAGGGCAAGCAATCACAGACTACAAAGTCACAACGGATCTCGGCGAGGCGGTTGCCTGCTACGACGGATCGCAATTTACTTTCGTCGGGATGAAAGATGGTTGGCGCAGCATCATCCAGGCGGCTACTCACTGACGGCTGAAGAATTATTTGCAAGCCTTTCTTCGAGACGCTTCTCACTTACGGCTACCGTGAATCCAGAATGCTGAAATAAACTCGCGCACGCGGCCGGTTCATGGGGCCAGATGCTTCCGTAAGGTTCCTTCTTCTTCGCGGGCGGGTATCAAACTCGTTGTGTATTTCCTTTCTTGCCAGCGTTGGTTACCATTATCTTGCATCTCGCGGCGATTGGCGGGCATCTCTACTATGGCTTTGTTAACTTTTGGGAGAACGGAAGGCGTTAACCGGCGATGATTCGATTCGTCCAACACTTTACAAATTGTTGTTGTCAGGAGTGTTGCCGGTGAAATCGCAGTGTCTGCCTTTCGCTCAGATCCCGCATACCACGCGGCTTTTCACTGACTTCCTCTCCTATTCTCCTGCCGTTCGATCGTTTTACCCGCACTCTCCACGCTTCGGTGAATGGTTCAAGGCAGAAGCATCCAACATAAAGTATGAGCCGGCGCGACGCGAGGACGTCAGCGCGATTCTCGAGCGGCAAAACAAATCCTGGGATGCCTCGCCGCAAACTCTCTCCAACATAGAGCGCCTTCGTGATGGCGCCGCGGCTATCGTGACGGGACAGCAAGTCGGCCTGTTCGGCGGACCCATGTTCGCGATCTACAAAGCTCTCAGCGCCGTCAAACTGGCGGACGAAGCAACGGCTGCGGGCGTGGAATCCGTTCCCGTCTTCTGGCTCGCCACTTACGATCATGATCTCGAAGAGGTCAATCATGTTTTTGTGCCTGGTCCCGACGGCCTTCTGCGTAAACTTACCACTTCCAGCCACAGCATTCCCGGCGCTCCCGTAAGCGAAGTGCGACTAGGGGCAGAGATCGTGCCAGTCGTTGAAGAAGCCGTATCCTTGTTGGGAGATTCGGAGGCTTCGCAACTCCTGCGCGAGTCGTATCGTCCCGGAGAAACGCTGGGCTCAGCCTTCGCCCGCTTTTATACCCGCCTGTTTGCGGCCTGGGGCGTGATTGTTCTGGACGCTTCCGATCCCGAATTGCATCGCATCGCTGCGCCGATCTACCGGGCCGCGGTAGAGCGAGTCTCTGAAATCGATGACGCGCTACTGGCTCGCGGAGAAGCCCTTGAAGCGGCCGGATATCACCAGCAAGTGAAAGTCACGGCTTCGTCGGTTCTGGTGTTCACGTTGCAAGGCGGCAGGCGAACGCCGATTCAACGACGCGCGAGCGGAAACTCGTCTGAGTTTGTGATCGCCAGCGAGGCAGCAAGCGAGAAGTTATCCGCTGACGAGCTTATCGATCGCGTTGCGACAGCGCCGGAAAATTTCAGTCCCAATGTTTTATTGCGGCCGGTGGTGCAGGATTATCTTTTACCCACGCTTGCTTATGCAGGCGGCGCGGCAGAGGCTGCATATTTCGCTCAGGCTGGTGCGGTCTACGAAAAAATGCTCGGCCGCGTGACCCCGATCGTTCCTCGTTTTTCGGCCACGCTGGTCGAACCGAAAGTGCAGCGCGCGCTTGAGAAATACGGAATCAGTGTGCTCGATACATTCCAGGGATTGGAGGCGCTTCGCCATACTTTGGCGGCGCGGGCCATGCCCGCTGATTTGCAGGCGGCGTTCGAGCGAGCGAACAAGTCGGTTGAGGATTCTTTTTCCAGCCTGCACGAAGCGTTAGCCAAACTCGATCCCACGCTAGTCGAGGCCAGCCAGACTGCGGTTTCAAAAGCGCGCTATCAGCTCGACCGTCTACGGGAGCGCGCCATGGCTGCGGAATTGCGCCGCAGCGAGGTTGTCGCAAGAAAAGCCGAAGTTCTCAATCATGTTCTTTACCCGGAAGATGGTCTGCAGGAGCGAAGCATTGCCGGCGTCTACTATGTAGCGCGCTATGGAACCGAGCTTCTGAAGAGCCTATACGAGGCGATGCACACCGATTGTCTTGACCATCAGATCCTGGAACTGTAGAAACTGGAACTGTAGAAATCGGTAATCGCTAACGGTTTTCGCTGGTCGCCAGGTAAGTTCCCAGCCCAATCATGATGGCGCCCGTCAGGGTTCTCTGCCGACGGCGGAAAACGGGGGACGAGCGGAGTCTTTTCCCCAGCGGTCCCGCCAACAGGATGACGATCATATCCGCTGAAGTATTCAGAATTACAGAAGCAGTTCCCAGAACGACGAACTGAAAAAACACATGTCCGGCCCCCCGGTTCACGAACTGTGGAATGAAGGAAAGAAAGAACAGTGCTGTCTTGGGATTGAGCGCTTCCGTTGCAACCCCCTGCCATAGCGGATTGCGCGCTGCCATACCTTTGGTTTCAGAGAGAACATCTGCCGAACGTGATTCTGTTTTCTCTGCATCCTTTCTGGCATCGATGATCATCCTCACGCCAAGGAAGCACAAGTAAGCGGCGCCCAGATATTTCACCGTTGAGAACGCCATCGCAGATCGTGCGAGGATGACGGAAACTCCTAACGCCGCTGCAAATACGTGGACCATGCCTCCGAGAAAAGTTCCCAGCGCCGACAATACGCCTTCGCGCTTGCCTCCAGCCAGGCTTCGGGCAAGCACATACAGCATTCCAGGTCCGGGCGCAATAGCCAGCAACAATGCCGCGGTAAGAAATAGAAATAGCCGTGTGGAATCAAACATGATGAGAGAGATTTTACTTCAGCAGGTCATTTCCCCGGCCAACTTTTCCAGTTCCGCCAAGGATTCCACCCGAGGTTCCTTCCGGTCTCGATAGGCTCCCGCCACATCAAACAGTACGGCCTGCATGCCGGCGCTCGTAGCTCCCACGTAATCGACGGAGTACACGTCGCCCACGTACAGACTTTGGTCTGCCGGGGCATTCAGCGTTTTCAACGCAGCATAAAAAATTTCAGGACGAGGCTTTTCAAATCCCACGATACCTGAATCCGTAATGGTTTCGAAGCAGTCCGCGATTCCACAGCGCGAAAGAATATTCTCGATTCTTCCATCGGCATTGGAAATTACGGCAATACGAAACTTTTCGCGGATTCGATCCAGCGCGGCGCGCGTACCGGGCGGAATCTGATCCCAATTCGCCGAGTTCTGCGTATTACGCACCAACTCTCGAACCAATTCATTGCGGGTTTCATCATCCCGGCTTTCATCGAGATCTTCGAGAAAGCAGGAAGAGAAGATCCACCAGAAACTGTGATCGACTCGACCCCGCTGCATGTCGCGATCAAATTCAGCCTTGGTCCTGCGCTCCAGAGCCTGCCACTCCGCCAGTGTGGGATGACGATCAGTCGGGATTGCAGCCAGCATTTTCGTTCGGTTGGGAAAGAGCAGGGTGTTTCCGACATCGAAGAAAACGAAGCGTACCTTAGGCATCTTTCTATCTTAACGAAAAGTTTGCGCCAGACGCACAATCAGCGGTCCATTGGTTTGAAGATGAATGTGAAAAGGTATAACCCACGAACGACGCAGAGTCTCACGAAGGGCTTATGTTGCCTTGCTTGAGGCCTAGTCGTGACCCATTCCTCGAAAAAATGTAATATCCAATCCAACGGTCCGGGCTCGACCATAAACTGCTATGGCTTTCGCTTTAACAACCCGCTGGATGGGAACGTTGGCGCGCACCAAATACGCTGCGCTGTCTTTATACAGCCTGGCCCGGGTTCCGACGATTCTCACCGCGTTGTTGCTGTTGCAGCGGCATCCCAACCGTCGTAACGATGTTTACAATATTCTTTGGGCGGTTGTTTTTGGGTTCGCGACGTTGAATATCCTGAGCCTGGCCGCCCGGCGTTTCGAACCGAATCGCCGCGGACTCACCTTCGGAGAACTGATGGCGGTTCTCATCGTCCTGCTTTCCATTTTTCTGCTGGGCTGGGAGTTGCTCGGCGTCTTTCACATCTTCCCCATCAAACTCCAGCGCTAGGCGCGTTCAGCACAATTTTGCGGTATGATTCGCTAAGTGGCGAAGAATCCCCCAAACTTCGAAATTACTTGTCCCTGCTGCAGTGCGCTGCTGAAAGTGGACATCGAAACTCGCTCGGTAATCGCCCATACCGCCGCCGTAAAGCCGCGCATGTTTAACGACATGGAAGACGCGGCACGAGCCATGAAAGAGCAGGATACGCGCCGTGAATCTATCTTCCGCCAATCGGTGGAGGCGCAAAAGCACGCTTCCGAACTTCTGGAAAAAAAGTTTCAGGAAGCCGTGAAGAAAGCAAAAGAATTGCCGGACACCGGCAAGCCGATTCGCGATTTCGACTTGGATTAGCGCGTCATTAAAATCAAGGTATGCCGAAAGGTCCAGGTATGCCGATTCGTCCACTGCTTCTCGGCCACCGTGGCGCGCGGGCTGAAAAATCTCTCCCCGAAAATTCTCTGGCTTCTTTTGATCGGGCTCTCGTCCACGGCTGCGATGGCTTCGAGTTCGATGTGCGACTCTCCGCCGATGGCGTACCTGTGATCTGCCACGACGCCACGATTCGGGGGATCGACGTCGCTCACTCCCCGGCGCCGCAGCTGGGACTCCCGCTTCTTCGCGATGTTCTTAAGCGTTACCAAGCCACAGCTTTTCTCGACATCGAGCTGAAAGTCCCCGGACTGGAAACCGTCACGCTGGATTTGCTTCGTGCCTTTACTCCGCGCTGTGGCTATGTGATTTCTTCTTTTCTGCCAGAGGTGCTACAGACTGTCCACGCCATTGACGCAAATGTCCCACTCGGGCTGATTTGTGAGACGCGCGCCCAGTTCACCCGTTGGCCCATGCAACCCGTTGATTATGTGATTTCGCATCACGACTTGACGAAGCAGAATGTCATCGCCGAGATCAAAAGTGCAGGAAAAAAAGTACTGGTCTGGACGGTCAATTCCGTGAAAGACATGAAGCGATTTTCAAAATGGGGAGTGGACGGGATTATCTCGGACGATCCTGAACGGCTTGCTCACACGCTTATGGCAACACTTAATCCGCGGCCGCTTCGAACATAGCTTCAGAATGCGGCGCAGGCCTTAGAAAAGCCGCACGCTCCATTTCAAAGGCTTCCAGATTCGCACCCATGGTAAGGTCATTCCAGCCGAGTACGGCGCCAATGCGTAAGGCGGCTTCACGGCTGCAGGATTCAGACCAGCACGCGCCTAGCGCCACTGGAACTCGTCGAAGCAGGGCATCTCCAAGCGTTACAGCATATTCTCTGCGGTAGGCTTCCACCACTTCCGCGACGACATGAGAAGTATGCGGACAAATCGGTGCCCGCAATTCAGCACCCACCAAGGCCATGCGTGCAATATCGGCGGCGCGTTTGCCGTGCCACTCCAGTATTCCGCGAGCGGATTCTTCGCTCACCGCTCCGATCCGCGCAATCTCTAAAACAGCATCGTCCAGCAAAGGATCCAGTGCCCGACCCGGCCCCATGGCAAACGCGTTCGGCTCCGCCACCTGCAACCCAATTTTCCGTGCGCAGCCCCGCGCCAGCGACGCCGCAGTCGTAAGCTTGCCTCCGATTACCGAGATCATGTGCGCGGCGCCGTCGTCGGCGTGATCGTGCAAAATGTGCTTCCGCGTGACCGCTGAAGGATTATTGTCCGGCGAATAGGGCAGTGGCCGAATGCCGGCGAAAGAATATTTCACGCTCTGCGTCGTGATCTTCGCCTTGGGAAACAGTTGCGCCACGGAGCGTACGAGGTAATTGATTTCGTCTGCCGACGAGACGGCTTTTCCGGGATCGCCGTTGTCGGCCACTTCCGTGGTTCCCACCATGATCTGGTCGTTCCACGGCAGTATGAAAATCGGACGACCATCCGGCGCTTCGGTATAGACCGCCATATTTGGCGAACCGGGAAAGCGTGGCACGACGATGTGTGAGCCGCGCACTCCGCCCAGCATGGGCTTGCCCATGCGGATGGAAGAGCGCTGGCAAACGCGGTCGGCCCATGGCCCACTGCAGTTGATTACCCACGCCGCGTCTACGCGCGCGTCGCGCCCGGTAATCTGATCGCGCAGCAACACGCCATGGACCCGGCCATGCGCCACATCCACTGCCAGAGCCTCAGTGTGATTCCGTACTACCGCGCCAGCCTCTACCGCTTCCAGCAGCCACTCCGCAACCAGACGTTCCGGAAACTCGCACTGAGCATCTTCATAGTTAAAGAACGACCACTGATGCCCCGCGTCCAGCGCCCGCTCCAGCCTCTTCAATTCCATTTCAGTGCTGTCGCCGGGTGGTTTTCCTGCCATACGCTGGTAGAGCCATAATCCCGCGCGCACTTTTAGTGCGCTGCGTTGGCTATTTTCGTTCAGAAGCAGGAGGAAGTTCATGGGATGGACAAGGTGAGATTTCTCCCGCAGTAACTTCTCTCGCTCACGCAGCGATTCCCGCACCAGCCCGAGCTCCGCATGCTCCAGGTAACGCAGGCCGCCATGAATAATTCGAGTCGAGCGGCTGGTAACTCCGGCGGCAAAATCAGTTTGTTCGATCAGTAATGTATGCTTTCCCGCGCGCGCACACTCTCGCGCGACGGCCACGCCATTGATGCCGCCGCCAATCACCACTACGTGAAAGCGTTGGCCTTCCAGGCTTGCCCGTGGATTTGCCGCTAAAACCATAGGGATTTCGCACCGGAGTAACTTGTTGAAGGTTACTAAAATTCCGCCGGCCAAGTCACACTTCGACTCGTAGAGTCTGCGCTTCGCCGCTCCCAGGCAACAAGTCACCTTGGTGCTGCAACGCGCCTGACCGAAATCCTATGGTCCGGGCTGAAAGTTTGGAGGTTACGCAAAAATTACCGGCCCGCTTCAGAGACAATTCGGGCCGGCATCCCGGAAAACGTCTTATTTACGCGGCTTTCCGTTCTTTCTGTCCGCTCGCGTTCGCACTCTTCGAAAATAAGTCAATCATTTGGCGGTTGAATGCCGGAATGTCGTCGGGCTTGCGGCTGGTGACCACTCCGTTGCTCAAGACCACTTCTTCATCCACCCAGGTACCGCCGGCATTTCGAATGTCAGTTTTCAAGGAGGGCCAGGAAGTGATCGTGCGTCCCCGCACCGCGCCTGCTTCCACCAGCATCCACGGTCCATGGCAGATCGCGGCCACGGGTTTTCCCTCTTCAAAAAAATGCTTCACAAACTGGACGGCTTCCGGAATCATTCTCAAGTGATCGGGATTCATAACGCCGCCCGGCAAAAGAAGAGCGTCGTATTTTGCCGGATCGGCGGTGTCGAGCGTGACGTCGACTGGCACTTCTTCGCCCCAGTCTTTCTTATTCCAGGCTCGAATTCTGCCTGCTTTAGGAGAGATCACCTGAGTTCGTGCGCCGGCCTCCTCCAGCGCCTTTTTTGGTTGCGTCAATTCCACTTGTTCGAAACCATCGGTTGCCAGGATTGCGATAGTCTTTCGTTGAAGAGTATTTGCCATGCACTTTCTCCTTGAATGTTTGATTGCTGTTGGTAATTTGGATGCCATGCAAGTAGTGGCGGGTTATCAGAAATAAGTCAGCTCGGCTGAATTGCGGCATCGGAGGCGCGTCATTTAAAGTGATTGCAATGTCTACTACCGGCGAACGTTTTGAACGCGCAGTCGCCATCATGGAGCGCCTGCGTGCACCGGGAGGCTGCCCCTGGGACCGCGAACAAACTTTCGATTCCATCAAGCCCTATACGTTGGAAGAAACTTACGAAGTTCTTGAAGCGATTGATAATCGCGATTGGAGCGAGCTTCCCGGCGAACTCGGCGATCTCCTTCTGCAGGTCCTCTTCTATTCCGAAATGGCTAAGGAGCAGGGAACGTTCTCCATTGATGACGTTCTGGACCGGCTCACTGACAAGCTCGTGAACCGGCATCCGCACGTGTTTGGCGAGGTGAAGGCCGATACTTCGGCGGAAGTAAAGCGCAACTGGGAGGCGCTGAAGACCGAAGAACGAGAAAAACGCGACGGCGCGAAAACAGATGCAAGCGAAGGCGCACACACTTCGTTTAAGTCGATACTAGCGGGGATCTCTTCCGCGATGCCGTCAATGCTGGAGGCGCATAAGCTCAGTTCGCGCGCGGCGCAGGTTGGTTTTGATTGGCCGAATATGGCGGGGTTGTTCGATAAGCTTGCCGAGGAGACTTTAGAGCTTTGTCAGCATTTGCAGGAATTTCCCGCTCCCGGTCCATGTCCGGAAGGTCTCGGCATGGCTGGCTCCGGACGGCAGACGATTCCGGAAGAGTTGCGAGAGCGCCTGGAAGAAGAGGTTGGAGATCTTTTCTTCGTGCTGGTCAACATCGCACGGTATCTCTCGCTTGATCCGGAATCGGCGCTGCGCAAGACCAATCGAAAATTTCGAAGACGCTTCCAGTGGATGGAGCAGCGATTGAATGAAAGCGGCAGCAATTTCGAAAGCGCTTCGATGGATGAACTTGAATCCCTGTGGCAGCAAGCCAAGCTGCAGGAGAAGCAATCGTGAGCCCGGACGCGATTGCGATTCGCCGATGTGAAGGGCTCGACGAGCTGCGAGCCTGCGTTGCTTTGCAAAAGGAAGTCTGGAACTTTACGGACGCCGAGCTGGTGCCGCTACGCATGTTCGTTGTAGCGGGAAAAGTTGGCGGACAGGTGATGGGTGCCTTCGACGGGGAAAAAATGGTCGGCTTCGCGCTTTCCGTGCCCGGTACTCGCTCCGGCCGCGTCTATCTTCACTCTCACATGTTGGCCGTGCGCAAGGACCATCGCAATGGCGGACTCGGCCGTCGCCTTAAACTGCTGCAGCGGGAAGACGCGCTGGCTCGCGGCATCGAATTGATCGAATGGACATTCGATCCCCTCGAAATCAAGAATGCTTATCTCAACGTTGAAAAGCTGGGAGCAATCTCGCGGCGCTATAACATTAACCAGTACGGGATCACATCTTCGCCCTTGCAGGGCGGGCTACCCAGCGACCGGTTGATTGCCGAGTGGTGGCTGAAATCCAGGCGCGTGAAGACTCTGCTGGAAACGGGAAAGATTCCGGCATTCGAGCAGCAGTCGGCGATTGAAGTGCCGGCGCAGATTTATGAGTGGAAAGCTGCGGCAGATTCTCGCAGCAAGGCGCACGCCGTACAGGAGCGAAACCGCGGGCAGTTTCTCCGCGCGTTTGAGGACGGGCTAGTCGTGTTAGGTTACGAGCGCGAGGCCGCGGGAAACGGCAAGTTCCTGCTCGGTAGGTGGAATGAGAATTGGTCGTACGCATCCGAAGAATAATCTATTAGAAAGACGGATCATGCAAGGAGTCTCTTTCGGTAAAAAATTCTTTTTCTGTGACTCTGTGGTGAATACGCTCTGCTGCTCGTATGAAAATAGAAGCCGTTACACTCCGTGAGATTCAAATGCCGCTCGTCCATTTTTTTGAGACGAGTTTTGGCCGAACCTACAGCCGCCGGATTCTTTTACTCACCGTTCATTGCGAGGGCGTGAATGGCTGGGCCGAGTGTGTGGCCGGGGAAGACCCTTTTTACAGCAGCGAGTGGACCGATAGCAGTTGGTCCACCATTACCCATTACCTGGCGCCGCCGCTGCTCGGCTGCAACCTCGAATCGGCCCGCGACTGCGCCGCTCGGTTCGCCAAAGTTCGCGGCCATCGCATGGCGAAAGCGGCGCTCGAAAATGCGTTGTGGGACGCTGAAGCGAAGCGGAAGAGCCAGCCTTTGTGGAAACTGCTCGGGGGTACGCGAACTGAGATCCCTTGCGGAGTTTCCATTGGCATTCAGGACTCGGTCGAACAGTTGCTCGACAAAATCCAGATCGAACTCGCCGCCGGCTATCGTCGTATCAAAGTCAAAGTCAAGCCGGGGTGGGACGTGAACGTGCTGGAGAAAATTCGTTCGCGCTGGGCTGACATTACGCTGAGCTGCGACGCCAATTCCGCCTACACCCTGGATCAGGTTGAACATCTGCGCCTATTCGATCAATTCAATCTACTGATGATCGAGCAGCCGCTTTGGGATGACGACATCTTTTACCATGCGAGTCTGCAAAAAGAACTTAGGACCGCCATTTGCCTGGACGAATCGATTGTCAACGCGCGCGCTGCGGCTGCGGCCGTTGAGACCGGCGCCTGCCGCATCATCAACATTAAAGTCGGACGAGTGGGCGGGTTCAGCGAGGCAAAAAAAATCCATGACGTGTGCCACTCGCAAAAAATCCCTGTCTGGTGCGGTGGGATGCTGGAATCCGGCATCGGCCGCGCCCACAACATCGCGCTTTCTACCTTGGAGAATTTCAGTCTGCCGGGAGACGTTTCGGCTTCGAAGCGCTACTGGAAGGAAGACATTATTGATCCGGAAGTGCAAGTCTCGCCGCAAGGAATGATTGCCATCAGCGACCAAGCCGGAACCGGCTACCGAATCAAAGAAGACTTGATTGAGAAATTAACCACGCGCAAGGAAACGCTGCGTCCAAGCGCCTGACCCAAACAACCTATCGATCGCTTTTAGCGGGATTTACTCGCGGACTTCATGGGCTCAGCGAAGTGGTTTTGTGCCAGCTTCACTTCTTCCGCTTTCAGCATTTCTACGCCCTGGGCAAATGTGGTGCCGTCCGGCACGCGGCGGAACTCGCTGAATACTTCTTCAGATTTGATCGCGAGAGTTTTAAAGAGGAGAATTTTTCCGGTAAAGTCCAGGGACATACGCGAAACTTCCCAGCAGCCGTTGCCAACGTCTCTCTGTTCCACAAGGAAATGTCCACCAGGGTCGAGGTGGCCTAAAATTCCCCAACCAAAGGCGACCTCTCTGAATAATGTCCCGTCGATTTGCGCGATGCGGCGGGCCACCGGATCGATCACAAGAAATCCATTCATGCCGGCGAGAACCTGTTCTGCGTGAGTAGGAGGCTGGTAGGCGGGATTGGGGCGAAACTTCAGGCGCAACAGCGTGCGATCCGGGCCACCCACGCGATCGTCTCCAGCTTCCTCACCATCGTATTGGTATAGAAAGGCATCGGGCAGGGCTCTTACAATCCGCAGCGTGTGATCGGCGTTCTCCTGTTCTTGGGCATGCTTGCGGCGAAGCTGTTCAGCGTTGTTTGCGAGTCCTGCCAATCGACCGTTTTCGTTTTGGACATCCTGGGGCGCAAGGGGTTTGTCGTTATAGGCAATGGTCATGCCCGCCATGGCGTCGCGGGTTTCCACATAGAGCCGGGTCTGGGAACCTTGAGGAGTTTGCTTGCGGGCGCGAAACATATGTTTCGCGGAATTATTATTTGCAGCGATTTCGTTGGCAGCTGTTTCCCGAACCAACTCCAGGCAAGAGGCTGGATCTTGGGGTGGGGCGCCACCGGTTGCAGCAAAAATTGTGGAGACATTTGCTCCGGCGGCAAAAGCAACCAGAAGAACCACGAGAGCGGGCCGCAGGTTTATCCTGACTGGGCTTTTCATAGGGGCTGTTTCTCCCGCTTGCCTATGCAAGTGTACCAATTCAGTTTTAGTCGATCTCTACAGGAAAACGAGTATTTTCTTTGCGCTCAGGCAAGTGCTTGCCGGGTGCTCCGTGCGTTGCGTATAGTCGTTAGAGTACTTTGGTAACGGTTTCTCCGCTTGGAATGATGATTCCAGAGGAATCGCGTACGGATCCTGTGGCAATTATCCCGTATCGATAGGAGCACGTCCAGTGAGCACACCAGCCAGTGGTTTGGCGCAAATCGGCAAATCGGTTGTCATCAAAGGCGAGCTTTCAGGCAGCGAAGATCTGTATCTGGATGGCCAGGTCGAAGGCAGTATTGCATTGAAGGGCAACAGTTTAACTGTAGGACCCAACGGCCAGGTCAAAGGCAGCGTCGAGGGCAAGGGCGTGGTCGTCCAAGGGAAACTTGAGGGAAACATTCTGGCGAGTGACCGGGTGGATCTGCGCAAGTCGGCAGTCGTTAATGGCGACATCTCCGCGCAACGCATTTCCATCGAAGAAGGAGCTTTCCTGAAAGGCAAAGTTGAGATCCACCGTTCGGATGCAAAGTAGTTTTCCCGGCTTGGTATTGATTAAAATGGGAATGACGGACCTGGCGGTTGCATGTCGGGTCGAAACGACAGTTCAGAATTGGTTGGCAGCAGGGTGCCAACCGTGGCAAGAGTGATCAGCAGGCTAGGAACTTAAGTGTCGTCTGTCTCGCAGACCTTCATGAAATTTTTTCGCGGTTCTTCCGGACCGGAAACGATTCCGGCACAGGGTTCGCAGAAGCTCATTCGTCGCTCCAGCGGTTTGAGCGAGCTGTCGCGCTCTTGGGAGTCCGCGGAAAACCTGTGCGTGCTCGATCTGGGATCCACTTCACCCACCAACATTCGCCACTTTACCGAACGCGGCCACCGAATCTACAGCGAAGATCTGCTGACGGCTTCCACCGATCCCGAGCTGCTTACCAAGGACGAGCAGGGAGCTGCGATTCTTGATAGCCGCAAATTTCTCGCCGATAACCTGGTCTATCCCGCGGCTCACTTCGATGTGGTGCTGTGCTGGAACCTTTCGGACTATCTCGATGAGAGCCTGGTGAAGCCGGTCGTCGGCAGACTGTGGTCGGTACTGAAGCCCGGCGGAATGCTGCTCGCATTTTTCCATACGCGCGATGCCGGACCGGATTCGCCGTGCCATCGCTTTCACATCGTCGGCACAGATACGCTTGAGATGCAGAAAATTGAGCTGCGCCGCGAAGCTCGCCGCGGTCCGACGGGCGCGGTACACACCGCCATTTCAGATGGCTTTCAGCTGCAACGCGTATTCAACAACCGGCACATCGAAACCCTTTTCCGCGATTTCGCCTCCATCAAATTTTTTCTCGCCCGCGACAACGTGAGGGAAGTGTTGGTCGTCCGCTAGCCGATTCGTTTTTCTAAATCGGAATTTCTCCAGATGATCACTGCCATGCGGTAGAGGAAATGGCGGGAAATTTCCAGGCGCACCTGCGGTTCGAAGCCGCCAGAGTTAAATGCCCTTTCTATTTCACATGGCACGTAGGCCCGTCGCACTGACGTCAGGCCATCCATCCACGCTACGCGGTTCCACATAATTGGAAAGCCGGCGAAGGCTGCAGCCAGATGTAATGGGTGCCGCACTAGGTCATTGATCAGTACGGCTCGCCGGCTTACTCGTAACGCCTCCCGAACAAACACCAGCAGTTGTTGCGGGCTCAGATGATGCGCGAAGAGGCTGCAGCTCACCACGTCAAACGCCCCGTCTTTGAAGGGAAGGCTGAGCGCATTGCCGACGATGCGATTTTTCTCGGTACCTTTTCGTGGGTCATGACTGGAGCACGATAGATGCGAATGCGCCATATCCAGAAGAGTTATGTCCACTAGAATTCCCCGCTGGCCCAACCTGTGCCGGACAATCTCCGGCACCTCGCCCGATCCTGCCGCAACTTCCAACAGAGAAAGATGCTTTATTCCAGCCGCCTCAGCCACGCGACTTACCATCTTCTGCGTGGTGGCGACGCCGCCGAACCAGCGGTTGACGCGTCCCAGAACGGTTAGCACGGCTCGCGCTTCGCGCGGCGAACAGGCATCAGAATCGAGAATCTCCGGTGCGTCGACTCGCTGCATGGGAGTGGGTTTGAGTCCGCTGGCATGACCGAGGGTTTGCCGAAGCTAAACTTCTGCCAGTTCTTCTTCCAGCAACTGCTTGTTATACAGGTCGCTGTAGTAGCCGTTCAAGGCGAGCAGTTCGTCGTGTGTGCCTAGCTCCACGATTTTGCCATCATGGAGCACGGCGATACGGTCGGCGTTGCGCACCGTCGAAACACGATGCGAGATAAAAATTGTGGTGCGGCCGTGCATCACTTCACGCAGATGATTCAGGATCTTATCTTCCGTATGGGTGTCGACGCTGGAGAGTGCGTCATCTAGAATCAGGATGCGCGGGTTCCTGATCAGAGCGCGTGCGATCGCGGCGCGTTGCTTCTGTCCGCCCGAGAGCGTGATTCCGCGCTCGCCGACCATGGTTTGATAACGATCGGGAAAGCCCTCAATATCGGTCGCAATATTAGCGGCATCGGCCGCATCATAAATTTCCTGGTCGGTAGCGGATTCCACGCCGAGTGCGATATTTTCCCGGATGCGATCACTGAACAGAAATGTTTCCTGCGGTACAAAGCCGATGCTGCCGCGCAGTGAGGCCAGAGAAAACTCGCGGATTGGCCGCCCATCCAGCAGAACCATTCCCGGCGCAGCATCGTAGATTCGCGGAATCAAACTGACCAGAGTACTCTTTCCCGACCCCGTCGGACCCACAATTGCCATACTGCTGCCTGCGGGAATGCGAAGATTCAGATTGTGCAGCACGGATTTGCCTTCATATTCGAAATTCAAACCGCGAAATTCGATTTCGCCCCGTACCTCGCGAGCTGCGGCGCCAGATTCGTCCTTGACGGCAGGCTTCTGCTGCAGAATCTCGTTCAACCGCACCAGCGACGCGGTGCCTCGCTGAAAAATATTAACCACCCACCCCAGCGCGATGATGGGGAAGGTAAGCTGCATCATGTAAATGTTGAAGGCGGTGAAGGCGCCAATCTGCATGCGGCCGGCCAACACTTCGCGGCCTCCCATCCACAACACGAGAACCATGGCGAGGCCGAGCATCAGTTCGAGTGTTGGCCACAGCATGCCCATCAGCCGTACCAGCTTTAGGCTGCGCGCTACGTATTCCTGATTCGCAGTTTCGAAAGACGCAATCTCCGCTTCCTCCTGCACGTAGGCGCGAACCACCCGCGCTCCGGAAAAATTTTCCTGTGCCCGAGCAGAAATATCGGAGAACATCGCCTGAATTCTCTCGAAGCGTTCGTGAATGCGGCGGCCAAAATATTGAATAGTAACGCTCACAATCGGCAACGGCAGAAACGCATACAACGTCAGCCGGGGACTGTTATGCACCATGAACCACAGTGCCGCCGCGGTGAACACCAGCGTATTCGCCGAATACATGATCGCGGGGCCCATCAGCATACGCACAGCATTCAGATCGTTGGTGACTCTTGCCATAATGTCGCCGGTGCGCATGCGCTGGTAGTAGGAGTAGGAAAGAGTTTCCAGATGGGCGAACAGATCGTTGCGCAGATCGAACTCAATGTCGCGCGAGATGCCGATCACAACCCAGCGCGTCAGGAATAAGAAAATACCGCGCACCGCCGCCAGCGCCAGCACCTCCATCGTAAAGACTAGCAATTTGTGCGAGGTGACGCCGCCCTCCAGGCTCTGGGCGGCTTGGCCAATCACGCGGGGAAGGCCGGCCCATGCTCCGTTGCTCATCACCACGCAAAATGTGCCAAACACAAAGCCCCAACGATAGCGCTTGAGATAGGGCAGTAGCGGACGCATGCTGCGAGGAATCATGTGTTTGATGTAGATGAATTTTAACAGGCAGGGGTTCACTTCTGCAGAGAAGACGGCTGAGGTTGGGAGAGAGCAAGCGCTATCTATCTAGCGCTTATGTCTGCAGGGGCGATTCAGTCGCCTTGAACGGAAACGGCCTCGGGTTCGTAGCCTGCCCGCGAAGAGGACGGAAATAAATCCCGCCCGAAGGCGATCGCTCCGACAGTCGCAAGAACCGTTCCCCAGGCAATGAAAAATATCCAACCCAGATCTAAGACAAATACTTGCACCATATCCATAATAATTCCCCTTGGCCTGAGCGGGAGAAAGGCGGCGCTGGATCGGAAGTGATCTCACGGCCAGTCATTGCTGATTGTTGATTTGTGATTGTTGATTGAAAAACTCAGGCCCGAAACAGGTATCTCAATCAGCAATCAAAAATCAACAATCAGCAATCTTGAATCCGACTCAGAAATTATCGGCCAGTTTCTTAGTCTTGGTCCTGCGACGCCGGAGCGTCCTGCATGCGTTGCTGCATGCGCGCTGCCCGATTGGCTTCGAATTCCTTCAGCTTGCTTTGCTGATCGGGAGTTAGCATTTGATACAGTTCGCTGTGAACCCGGGTTTGCTCGATCTTCAGCTGAACCAGAGTTTGCGCCTGTTGCGAAACCAAGGCTTGCACTTTGGCCGCATCATAGGCGCCTTCCTCATACTGCTTGAGCTGCTGGTCCAGTTGGTGTAGCTGCTGCATCAACGGCTGAACCGTGGGCCGTTCTTTTTGCAGAGTAGCCTTCATCTGGGTCTTCTGTTCGTCGGTCACCCCCAGGTACTTGGCGTAGAACTGGATCATGTGGCCGTCCATGCCGAGCGGGCCGCGCATTCCAGCATGCATCGGTGGCGGAGTCGTACCTGCGGTTTGCGATCGTGCGACTGCACTGCCCAGCAAGACAGCCAGAGCCGCAACCAAAAAGCGAAGACCAATCGATTTCATAAACATCCTTCCTTCAAACCGGCCCTGCCAGGATTTTCTTCAGGAGCGCGGCGCTTTGCGTACAATCATAGGAACACGATTGCGGCGAGAAAGTAGTAAAACGTGAGTAAAGGCGAGTAAAGTTTTGTCATCGGCAGACTTTAGAGTTTTGACAATTCTTTACCGGAACCGCCAGTTGCATGGTGCACAATGAGAACCAGAAACATGGAACGCATTCTGGTTATCGACGATGACGTCGAACTGTGCACGCTGGTGGGCGAATATCTGCAGGCGGAAGGCTTCGTTGTAGAAGCCGCGCACGACGGCGAGAGTGGCCTGCAGCGGGCCAGCGGCGGTGGTTACCTTCTGGTGGTGCTCGATGTCATGCTTCCCGGGATCAATGGTTTCGAAGTGCTGCGCCGCATTCGAGCGACTTCGCGCCTGCCCGTGCTGCTGCTCACCGCGCGCGGAGAAGATGTGGACCGGATTGTTGGTCTTGAGATCGGCGCTGACGATTATCTGCCGAAGCCTTTTAACCCGCGCGAATTGGTGGCGCGCATTCGAGCCGTCCTGCGCCGCACTCGAGGAGACAAATCTTCTCCGACCGCTCCTGATATCGTGCGTGTCGGCGAGATTGAGCTTGACCCGGCTACCCGGAGCGTGAGCCGCGACGGCCAGCCCGTGGAGCTGACTTCAGTAGAATTCAATTTGCTGGAAGTGCTGCTGCGCGAGGCCGGACGCGTGGTTCCACGCGAACGCCTGGTCAATGCCGTGCTCAGCCGCAAGTTTTCGCCCTTTGATCGCAGCATCGATATGCACGTCAGCAAAGTTCGCAAGAAGCTCGGGGATACCGATAACGACGAGCACATCAAGACGATTCGTGGCGTCGGTTATATTTTTGCGCGCCCGAGAGAGAAGAGCGGACAGAAGGAAAAGACGACCTCATGAGAACTCTTTTCCTGAAAATTTTTCTTTCCTTCTGGGCCGCCCTGGCCCTGTTTCTGGTTCTTGCCATCCTGGTGATGCTGGCCTTGCGTCCGCAGCGGAACTCGACGTGGGACGCGCTGCGCACTACTGCCCTGACCGAAGCGATCGCCGCCTACGAGCACGGCGGCGCACCCAGGGCGCATGAATACCTGGAAAATCTGCAGCGGATGCACCACGTCCGGGCTTACGTTTTCGACGAGCAGGGCAACGAGATATCGGGACGCTCCAGCCAGGGTTGGGCGGAGCACGTAGCCGCCGGTAAGCCACTGCCGCCGCGACCGGGAATGATTTTTCCGCACCCGCAGATCCTGACCGAATCCAAAGCTTCGGGTGACGGGCGCCATCTTTACACTATCGCAATGGAGCTGCCGCCCGGACCGCGTGTCTTTTTCGGACCGTGGGGAATACCCATGCCGGGCTTGATCATTGCGGTGATCTCTTCCGGACTGGTTTGCTATTTTCTGTCCTGGTATATGACCAAGCCGGTGGCCAGACTGCGAGCCGCTACGCAGCGGTTGGCTGCGGGCGATCTGACGGCGCGGGCAGGCTACCCCAACAGTAAGGGCGGGGACGAGATTGCCGGATTGATGCGCGATTTTGACACCATGGCGGCGCGACTGGAAACGCTGGTGAAGGCGCAATCCCGGCTGCTCAATGATATTTCGCATGAGTTGCGCTCACCGCTGGCGCGCTTGAACGTTGCCCTCGGACTGGCGCGGCAGCGCTCCGGGCCGGAGAGTGTCAGCATGTTGGAGCGCATCGAACTCGAAGCCAGCCGCCTGAATGAACTCATCGGTCGGTTGCTGACCCTGGCCCGCCTGGAAGATGGCGAGCAGCGCGTGCCATCGACTCCGGTCCTCTTGAATGAAGTCGTGCTGAACGTGGCCGAAGATGCCGAGTTCGAAGCGCAAGCCCGCCATTGTCACGTACGCAGCGACATTCCGTCGGGAACTTGGGAAGTACGCGGGGAAGCGTCCTTGTTACACAGCGCTATCGAGAACGTCGTGCGCAACGCCATAAGGTATACGCGCGAGGCTACAACGGTTGAGATTCATCTGGAAAAGTCCGAATCCTCCAGAGGCGCGGAAGCGGTGGTCAGCGTTACCGATTGCGGATCCGGCGTTCCAGTGGACGCCTTGGAAAAATTATTCCAGCCGTTTTATCGTCTGGACGATGACCGGGGCCGGCAGACCGGAGGAGTTGGACTGGGCTTGGCCATCACCGAGCGAGCTGTTCGTTTTCATGGCGGCCGCGTCGCAGCTTTCAACCGCCCCGAAGGCGGATTGCTCGTAGAAATTCATCTGCCTCTATTGCCGGGGAGCGCATCCGCGACTCATTCCGAACCGGTGCCCGCAACCCAGGAAGCTTAAACAAGCTTGCGGCAGGCTCTGACCTCGGGTGCCTAAACCGCGTTCAGGCAACTCCCGGATGCTTCCTCGGTTCCAATGAGACGTGACGGGTTTGCTCTTCCCGCGCATTCCTGATACATAAATGGATGGCAATCCACGCCTTCGAATAGCGTTTGAGCCTGGTTGGGGCAGCCGGGGATCGCAGCAGCACGTTCACAGGAGATAAAGAGAAGAATGCGGACAAGGTTTACCTGGATTTTGGGAGTTGCGGCTTTGATTTCGGCCGCCGGTCTGGTCGCGTGCAGTGCCAAGTATTCGAATACCAACAACGGGTTGGTGGTGGTGTCTACGCAGGGCAATGCCTTAATGGATACCTTTAGCCTGGATCTGGGCAATGGACATATTACGTGGATTTTCAACACCGACGGACCGCCGACCAATGGACAACCAACCGCGGTGGTCCTTGATCCGGCGGGTAATTATGCGTACGTGATCGTCACCAAAAGTACGAACGTAAACGCCAGTGTCACCGGCATCGAAACATTTTCCATTGCATCCGACGGTAAGTTAGGCGCCATAAAGACGACGAGCTTGAACGATGTGGAAAGTGTACCGGCGGCTCCCTTGGCGATGGTTATAGATTCTGCCGGAAAGTTTCTATTCGTGGCCGATGCTTCAACCGGCGCAGTGCCAGGCGCAATCTCAGTGCTGTCGATCGGCAGCGGTGGCACTCTCACGGAAGTTGCTGGATCGCCTTTTGTCTTGCCGGCGGAACCTGGCGGTACGACTCCGAATCCTTCCGCGCTCGCGATCACTCCCACTGTTTATCCGATCGCGTTTTCTTTTTGTTCTGGAAGCGTGCCTCCCAC
>JBAVGI010000170.1:0-2955 GCA_049684755.1 Candidatus Sulfotelmatobacter sp. | reverse complement strand
AACTCTCTTTCGTCTTAGCGACGACATAAATCGTTCCGCTCGTCGGATCAATTACCGGTGTGCTGGTAATTCCAATTTGAACGGGGATGTCACCGCATTCGCCCACGTCGGCGCAAGGAACAGTAGTCACGCCAGATTTCAGGAAACTTACATGCCACAGTGGGCTGCTGCTCAAGCCATCCGCGTCAAACGCGTACACGCTGTCGTTCTCCGTTGCAACATAAACCACATTGTGTATCCCGTTGCTGGGAATGTTCACGCCCGCCACGTACAGCGGAGAGGCGAACGCGATGCCGTCTATGGAATACGAAAAGAGTTTTCCAAACTGGGTCGGGTTCACGTTAGCCGGCGTCAACACGGTTTCGCTCGTGTTTTGTCCGGTTCGCAGATTGTCGTTGTGGAAGGTGTAAGTACCGGGATAGTTGCTGATGTACACGGTCGAACTTGCCTGGTTTCCGCTTGTTGTAGCGGTTACCGTGTGAGTGCCAATGCTAGCCGGTGGCGTATACGATCCGGTGCTGCTGATAGTGCCGGCAGTCGACGAGCCGCCAACCACTCCGTCCACTGACCAAGTTACACTCCCGCTGGCCGTGAACTGTTGCGTCATGTTGAAAGTCAATACAGCAGAACGCGGCGTCACTCCGAACCCCGTTCCGGTTCCCGACAAAGTAATTATTTGCGGACTGCCTGGGCTGTTGTCGTTAATAGATACGGAAGCACCGCGTGCGCCAGTATCCGTAGGCGCGAAAGCCACATTGATCGTACAGGCGCCATTCGGGGCAAGAGTAGATCCGCAGTTGTTCGTCTCGGAGAAGTCACCTGTATTGCCGTTAACAATCGCGATCGAATTGATGGTTAATACTGCGGACCCGGTGTTTGATAACGTGACTGGCTGCGGACTGCTACTCGCTCCCGTCGAAACACTGCCACAGTTAATGCTGTTGTTGCTTAGACTTGCAACTGGCGTAGTAGTTCCTGCTGGGGTTCTGAAAGCGACCATCTGCATGATCCACTGACTAGCCGTGTCAAGTGGGGCAACCGTACTATAATTTCCTGCGGATGTGACCATCATGTCTTCGGTTATGTCGCCATCCGGCGATGTCAGCAATCGGCTGGTAAACCCGCTACCTGGACCCGCCGTTAAGCTCTGCACCAGGTTTGCACCAAAGATCAGGTCAAGGGGATTGGTGGTAGTCCCAACACCGCTACTACTGGTTGCGCTGTTGCCGCTGCCGGCTGCTGTTACGTCCACGGGATTTACTTGGTCCGCGCCGCTGTACTCCAGAACTCGAATGTCGGGGTATTTGGCCGCAGTCGAGAAGGTTACGGTCACTGTGTTTGCTCCAGCAAGAGCCGCAGCAATATTCCTGGCATAGTAGATCGATTGAGACTCGACGCCGCTTATCGTAGTTGGACCCACAGCGATGGTGTACACATTCCCTTTCGTGTCGGTCACCGTGCTTACAGTGGCTGTGCTGTCATTCCATCCAATCGCGACAACGTTCAGATCCCCCGCCGATTGAGCATTTGTAAAGGCAACCGGTACGGACGTCTGAGACGCCTGGGGTGTGGCATAGTTGCCCTGCACATAATTGATAAGAGATGTGCCGACGGTCAGAGTGACGGTTGCAGTCTGTTGTATTCCTCCGCCGCTGCCGGTCACTGTGATCGTATAGCTCCCAATTGCCGTACCTGAGCCCACAGCAACGCTCATGGTTGATGCGCCACCGCCGGGAGCCGCGATCGTGGTCGGATTGAAGCTGACGGTCGTACCGGAGGGCACACCCGAGGCCGTTAAGCTAACTGCACTGCTGAACCCATTACTGATCGTGCTGGTAATAGTGGAGCTTCCCTCATTACCGGGAGCGAGTATAAGGCCTCCGGGTGAAGACGAAAGGGTGAAGTTTGGCGACCCGGACGTCAATGTTGTAGCGCTGACTACGTTCGAGTATGCACTGAGGTTTCCAGCAGCGTCGGTAGCCCGCACTCGGTACTCGAAGGTGCTGCCCGGTCCCAAACCGGTATCACTATATGTCGTCCCAGTCGCGACCGCCACTCGGAAGAAAGAGGTGCAACCAGCGCCCGTGCATCTCTCAATGAAGTAGCCGGTGACCCCCACATTGTCGGTGGAAGCCGTCCAGTTCAGGTTGATCTGGGTGGTGCTCGCCGCGGTTGCAGTCAGGCTGCTCGGTGCTGTCGGCGGCTGGGTATCGGGCGTTGCCGCGGTAGCGCTGGCTAGATTTGAGTATGGACTCAAGTTATCTTGAGCGTCCACGCCTTGCACTCGATAGGTATACGTTGTTCCGTTCATCAAGCCGCTGTCGTTGTACGTAGGACCCGAAGACGTGCCGATATGGACAAAGTTCGTGCAGTCGACGCCCGCGCAACGCTGGACGTTATAGTCGTTGACGGTTCCGGCTGTTTCTGTCGACGCCGTCCACGAGAGATCGATCGTTGTAGAGGATGGAGATGTCGCTGTCAGATTTCCTGGCAAAGAAGGAATTGGTGCAGGCGTCGAGACGGTAACAACAGACGAGTAAGGTCCATCGTTACTATTCGTATCCTGAGCTCGCACCCGATAGGTGTAGCTTGTGGATGCCGTGAGGCCAGTATCGTCATATGAAGTGTTCGCCGTGCTGCCAATCTGAGCGAAGCTGGTGCAGCCTGTACCCGCACAGCGCTCCACTAGGTATTCGCTGATCGTTCCCCCGGTTTCTGTCGATGCTGTCCAAGACAAGCTGGTTTGGTTTGGACTGTTGGAAACTGCTACCACAGCGGCTTCCCATGTCTGCGCGGAATCAATCGTGAAGGTCGCCGCATAATTTCCGGGAGCTGCGGCCGTGCCGGTCTCCGCGTCGAGGTAGTTCGACGAGGCTGCTGTCTGTTGCGTAAAGCCGGTGCCCGGCTGGAAAGTTACGCCAGCGGAGACCTTCGAGAAGCCGATGAGCAGATCAT
>JBAVGI010000169.1:0-11713 GCA_049684755.1 Candidatus Sulfotelmatobacter sp. | reverse complement strand
CGACGCCGAGCTGATTCATCTGCTCGGTGAGATAGAGAGAATTTGTATCCATGCGGAAGGGCGTCAGTAGCTCAGACCCAACCGCGATGATCTCGGCATTCACGGCTAGAAGTGTAAATGAAAACCGTGGGTCGATGGAGCAAGCGAGGCTGATGCAGAGGCGCTCTTACGAGCTACTCGGGCAAAAGCGGCTGTCCTTGAATGTTCCAGGAAAGATGATGAACCGCATCCGTGGTAGCTAAAACAACGCTGCGTCCTGGAGCGAAAGCCAGTCCTACGAGCCCATGCCCTGCAACTTCGAGAGTCGCACTGCCCTCAGGTGTGATTTTTACAATGCCGCGCCTGCCCGAAAGCGAAGCCGCAACATACAAATTGCCATTTGCGTCGAAAGCCAAGCCCTGCGGGCGTCCCAGACCGCGGAAAAACTTGTGAACGGTTCCTTGCGGATCGACTCTGTGAACGCAATCAAAACTCAACGTAGTCGGCCCGGTTACAAACAGATCTCCCTGCGGACCGAACGCAAGATGGTATGCAGAGTCGCTGGGCTCGAGCGTGGCGAAAACAAAAACCTGCTGATCGCGGCCAATTTTGAAAATGGTTCCACTGCGGTCGCCTACATAAAGATTCTGGTTGCGGTCGAAAGCAATTCCAGTGGCGATTCCCATACCCTCGGCGTAGGTGGTCATGGTTCCGTTGGGGGCTACGCGATACACCGCACCATCATGGCGCGAAGAAACATACATCTGTCCCTGGCGGTCAAAAGCGATCGCGGTCGCGTTCATCATCTCCGCGACGAAGGGCTTGACCGTGTAGTTGGTATCAATCTTGAAAATTGCGACCGGAACTTTTTGGCCGCGCGAACCGGAAAACGTCGCGTAGATATTGCCTTGGGCATCGATCGCCGGACTCGTAACCGGATGAAGATTTTCAGCAATAGGTACAGCGACCTTCACGTTTTGCGAGTTGCTCACATGACCGTTCGTTGCCACCACAACCGGACCGGAAGTAGCTCCCGCCGGAACTCGAGCAACCAGAAACGAATCCGAACTAATCACGACTCCGCCTTCGACGTCGCCGAACTGCACTCGAGGACGCTGCCACTGGGGCGGCCGCAATCCTGAACCTGCAATCCGTACTTCTCCTCCCGCCAGCGCAAGCACGGGTGAAACCGACTCGATATGCGGGCCGCCGTTCACGTTTTTCTTACCCAGGACACGATCGGAAAATCCCATGAGAAACCTGCTCGTCTTACCTTAGAAGACCAAAGCGCAGAAAGAGATGCACAGCGAATAGCGCGTACAAACCCGCGGCTATGTCGTCGAGAACAATTCCTGTACCTTCTGGAAGCGCCTCCAATTGTCGCACCGGCGGCGGTTTGAGGATATCGAAGACTCGAAAAAGTATAAAGCCCGCCAAGAAAGATTTCCATGCGAGGGGAACGGCAATCAGAGCCACTAACTGACCGGCTACCTCATCAATCACCACAAACTGTGGATCTTTTATCGCGGAGCCTCGGGCGACCCGAGTCGCTGCCGGAATACCAATCAGGGTGACCAACACGGCCAGGATCAACGCAATCGGAGTGCGTAGCGGCGGAGCGAGAGCATGGGCGAGTGCAGACCATAACAAGACTGTCGCAGCCGATGCCCAGGTTCCCGGCCCCGGCCGCAGACGTCCGACCCCAAAAAACGTAGCGACCGAACTAGCCCACCGCGGGGTTGAAAGCCCGACCTCGGCAGCTGTCGGGACGCCATCGCCACGGACGGATTCCGTGATGGCGCCGTTGGGAGCGTTTTTCACGAATCCTCATCCTGATCTTCAGGGGTACTTTCCCGAATGTGCTCCTCCGCGTCGCTGACGGGGGAGGGAATTACATAAGCGCCGCTTGCCCATTTACCCAAATCAATCGTGCGACAGCGGTCGCTGCAGAAAGGAAATTCCGGGTCACTGCTCTTGACGACTTTTTTGCAGATCGGGCAACGGAGCTTTAGGGTGCGCTTGCGGGGCATGGCCTGGGAACGCTCGGGTCCTTCGAATCAATGTGCCGCCGGCTAAAAAGAATTCACCGCGAACAAATCGCTACAGTATTTTTGCCACTAAATCGTAGTCGTGTGCTTCCACAATCTGACAGCGATAAAACTCGCCGGGCTGAGGTTCCGCCTCGGCTGGAAATTCGTTCACGAAGACTTTGCCATCAATCTCCGGGGCATGCATTGCCGTGCGGCCCTCCATAAGCAGATCGGTTTCTTCCGAACTTCCTTCCAGCAACAGGTCGAACTCTTGTCCTACCAGCGCCTTCTTTCTCTTCTTGCTGATCTGCCGCTGGATGCCCATCAGATGTTTGCGCCGCCGTTCAATCTCAGCGAGTGAAAGCTTCTCGCCCAAATCATAGGCACCGGCGCCTTCCTGGTCGGAGTATGAGAACGTTCCCATCCAATCAAATTGAGCTTCGCGGACAAAATCGCATAGCTCCTCAAATTCCTGTTCAGTCTCCCCAGGAAAGCCGACGATAAATGAAGTGCGCAAGGTCACGCCAGGAATGGCTCGCCGCATCTTGTCAATGGAACGTAGAAACACTTCCGCCCCACCTCCGCGCTTCATGCGTTTCAGCACACGCGACGAGGCGTGCTGCAGCGGCACATCCATGTAAGAACAAATCTTTTCGTGAGTTCCAATCGTCTCCAGAAGCTTGCCCGTGATCTTATTGGGATAGGCATACAGGAAACGTATCCAGCGGAGGTCTTCGATCCGCGCTAGTTTTTCCAACAACAGGGCCAAGCCATCTTTCAGTCCAAAATCTTCGCCGTAACAGGTGGTGTCCTGGCCGATCAGTGTGATCTCGCGTACCCCGATCTGCGCCAGCCGTTCGGCTTCGGCGATCACCGACTCAAATCGCCGCGAACGAAATTGCCCGCGCAACTGAGGGATGATACAGAACGTGCAAGGATGATCACAGCCTTCGGCAATCTTGATGTAAGCCGTAGATTTCGGAGTGGCCAGGATGCGCGGAGTTTCATCGTCGTAAAGATAGTTGGGCAGATCGGCAATTGCGCCGTCCCATTGCCCACGGGAAAATCGTCCCTGCGCTGCCCGTGCATCGCCCTCGGGCCTCGAGGGAAGGACGACAAACGGAGAATCGTTCGGCGCTTCAAGTGGCGCCATGCCAGTTGCCGACAGAATGTTCTGCAGTTCCCCCGTGCCGACAATGGCATCCACCTCAGGTATACGCTGGCGAATCTCATCGCGAAAGCGCTCGACCAGGCAACCAGCTACCACCAGCTTCTTCGCCCGTCCGGATGTCTTAAGCCCAGCCATCTCGAGAATCGTGTTCACTGACTCCTGTTGTGCACTCTCGATGAACGAGCACGTATTTACCACGATAACGTCGGCGTCCTCGGCTCGAGGAGAAAGTTCAACTCCAGCGCGCGCCAGAAATCCCATCATCACTTCGCTATCGACCAGGTTCTTCGGGCAGCCCAGGCTGACGAAGCCTACTTTTTGCGGACGCGGCAGCTGAGTATGATCGTTCGTCGTCCGGGCAGGATTCTTTTCGTTTGGACTCAGGACAGTGAGGCTCTTAGAGGGCATGCAATCTCACTATTTTAACATTTTATCGATCCTTGCTCAGCGGCAAGATCGCCCGGAGCCTTCTCTCCTGTGACCACCGGTACCACGAAAGCCAGCAAGCTATGGATGAAGATTTTGCGCCTCATGCTACGCTTGCTCTACCGACCAAAAGCAGCTATCCCGCGTCCTGGAGGGGAAATGTCTGGGAAACAGGCCATACTCGCAGTCCTGATCATGGGGGTGTCCATCTTGTCGGCCTCTGCCGCAGCCCAGGACGAGAAGAATGAATTGACTGGTATGCTGGGCCGCATCTTCATTAGCGACCAGGGGATTCACGGCCCAAACGCGCCCACAATTAATCCCTTCGTTCGATCCGGGAAAGGGCTGACATTTGAAGTCAATTATGCGCGGCATCTTTTCGGTACTGAGGTCTACGCAATCTCGGCCGAAGTGCCGGCTGTTTTCAATCTGGACGAAGATCTGGGGTCTGGCAGCGATGTTGTTCCCTCCGGTTACCAGCAGGTTTTTGTGACTCCGGCGATTCGATTGAATCTGTTTCCTTCGACCAGAGTTTCACCTTGGGGAAGTTTCGGCGGCGGGTTTGGGCACTTCCGCGAGAGCAGTAATCTTAATTATTACGGCGCCAATCCTGGAGGCTCAACCACTTCTGGTGTGCTACAGGTGGGACTAGGACTGGATGTGAGTCCCTTCGGCAAGCGTATGCGACACTTCAGCATTCGCGGCGAGGTTCGCGACTTCTGGTCCGGCACTCCTGATCTTCCATTGGCTGATACCGGCAAGACGAGGCAGCACAACTATTTTGTCGCTGGTGGCATGATCTGGCATTTCTAGTCGCACTCACTTTTTACTCGCCAGCTCCACTTCTTCGTACAACTCCGGCAGGCGCTGGGCGTCGTTTGAGGAATTTCCAAACCGCGCCGATTCATAAGCATCGGTAAAGCGCCCAACTCGCACACGCAAGCGCTCATCTTCGATCACACGAACGAATTCCTGCGCAGTCTGCGTCGTAGATTTCTTTACTCCACGCCGCGCCAGATATCGGGCCATGCGTTCGTACCACATCGCCGCTGCTTCGTCCGGCGATCGTCCGGGATGCTTGTGCAGTCGTCGCACGCGGATCATCCGGGCAATCCGCCCCATGTTACCTAGCGATAACACCACAAATGCGATCCCGCCCACTCCCCAGAACCAGCGCGTAGGCGCCTGCTCCGCGCTCCGCTGGCCGCGCCGCACCAGGTTGAGTAGCCGCGCATAGCGGAACCTGGCCCACGTTCTGGATTTTTCCCAGGAATTGCGCGTGCCGTTGAGCGCCGCGTGTCCCAGAATGTACTGGTGCGAGGAGTCGTAGCTGATCACCCACTCCCGCCAGAACGATTGCGCCGCATCCAGATAAAGCATGGCCCTGTCCCAACCCTGCGGCGTCGCCACATCGCCGCCCGGCGTGGGATCGAACGTAATCCAGCCGTAGCCAGGGAAGTAAGCTTCCACCCAGGAGTGCGCATTCTTGGCCCGGACCACATAGTTGCCGGTGACGTCATTAAATTCATCGCTGCGAAAACCATTCACTACGCGGGACGGAATGTGCAGCGTGCGCAACATGACCGCCATGGAAGAGGCAAAATACTCGCAGTGCCCTTGCTTGCGCTCGAAAAGAAAGTTGGCCAGAGGATCGGCGACTGGAGTGCGCAGCAACTGCAGGGTATATCCGTAATGCGTTTTCAAATAAATCTCCAGTGCGGTCGCCTTATCGTAGCTATTGGAAGCCGAACCGGAAATCTTCGCCGCCAGCCGGGGAATTCTGGGATCGAGCGGGGGCAGTTGTAAGTACGGCGAGACAAACTGCGGAAGCGAGTTCCCCGCCGCCCGAAGATCTGCGGCAGATGGTTTGGCAATATCCGAATCCGCCTCGTAGACATTGATGGTGTGTTGACTGTCAAGATCGTAAACGGCCCCGCCCGCATCCACCCCCAGTGCGCGATATGTTCCCATCACCCGACGCGCCCAGGGAGCAAGAAAGAAAATATTTGTACCGATGGGCTCAAGCAGCACGCGGTAATGAATGAGGTGAGGGTTCGTTCCCGGCGCGGCCTGGCGCCGTCCGTCATTGGCCAGATACACGCCCTGGCTCAAAATGGGTACGGAAAAGGTACCGTCCGCCTGGCGTTGCAGTACGAATTGCTCGCGCGGGTTCGACCAGTTCTTGCCGTCGAAGTCTGCCAGCGCCACTCCCCGCCAGTGGAGCGCGTACTGGCCACGCCTGTCACCATTAATCTGGACATGCATTACCACTGAATTGGACTGCTGAATCTGTCCGATGCTGCCCAGTCGCACGCGATCGCTGAAGCCGGTGGAGAGATCATTGCCGAACGAATAGCCGCCCAGATATCCAGCCGACATGCGAGGCAAAAGAAAAAATACTGCCGCCGCTCCCACCAACATCATCAGTACCAACCCCGGCGTCGTCCTTGCCAGTGCGAATGCCAGGTGCCGGTGTTCGTGCGCATCGTTGGAGTGACGTGCCTGAAACTTCGCGGTCCGCTGCGATCGCCGCATCTCCATCAGGATGAACGTCGCTACCGCCATCAGCATGAATCCGGCAAAGAAGAAAAGAAAAATGCTGTCCACCGTCAGTACGGCGGACGCGAGCACCATCAGAAAGGCCAGAATCGCCAGCGTCACATAGTCGCGATCGCGCCGCAGGGAAAACGTTCGCACTACCACCGCAAACAGAACCAGGTGTACTGTGGCCGCCAGAAATCCGCGAGAGAGCAGGAAGTAATCGACAGCGTAAAATATGAAATACGCGATCGTCAGAGGTGTGGTCCAGCGCTCGGAAATTATGACGCGACGCCGCTCCGCCAGTAAAAACCCTCGCAGGGCCAGTGCCGATCCCGCCAGCAGGATAGTTGGAACGTCGAGTCCTCCCGTGCTCGCCAGCGCACCAAATCCCATTAAAACAAGCAAGTAGAGAGAAAGTTCGAAGTACTTATTGATCGCTTGCGGCAGTGGGATGACGCCCGGTAGTGGAGAAGGCTGAGGCATTATTTTTTGGTACGGTCGACCGACCCCGTCATTGCATCAGGTTTTGGGTCAGACTCCTATTGTTCGATACAACCCATCAGGAAGGGAAGGGCTTCGTGAGTTTTTCTTGCACCAAAAGTCACCATCCTTTTGCCGCCGCCGAGCTTCAACGGCGGGTTGCGCCGAGAGTCTTCGTGGCTTTGCTAGAATGATTCAGGTCAGGCATCGGTCTCACGCGACGTACTCTCGCCAACCCCGCCAGGTCCGGAAGGAAGCAACGGTAACGGGCTCTTGCGTGTGCAGTGGGTTCCCGGTGCCTGGCTTATTTTTCATCTTCGACTAGCGAACCTGGCTTACGCATAATTTACAACTCTTTGCGCAAGAAGCGCCTCGCCGCATCATCTTATCTAGTGAAGGCTGCCAGATTATGGCGAGGTGCAGTACACAATATGCGCAATGCTCGGATTCCATCAAATTTCGTTTCGCCAACTGTTACCATCCGCGTCTCTGGCTCGCTATTGCAGGGTCATCTTGCTTACGTTGATCAACTCGTTTCATCCGCGATCGAATGTGCCTTATGGCCGCTGCTCGACTTGGCGCACCTGGTGGAACTGGATCACGACGCTCTTACCTATCTCTTAAGCGGCGAGGGACGCCACTTCGGCATCGTCGGCTGCCCGAATTTTATCCGCGAATGGATGCAGTACGAAAAGGCAAGTCAGGCGGCTTGACGATCTGCAGTCCAAGATTCTGTCGAGCCCCAATGGCTGTGATCTGGCTATCCCCGTAGGATGGAATGGGGATCTGAAGGGCCGCTTCTCAATGAGTGCCACGGCCTGGTTTCGACAGTTGACCCTTGCCAATCGGTTAAGACTAATTCTTCCGGGGCGGGTCGAGTGTCCACGGCGGGACGACGCCGATTGAGCGGGCATAGGCGATTTGCTGACCGAGGTGCTGCGCGATGTGCTGAACGATATACAGCAGGACGCCGCGTTCGGTAATCTTGCCTCCATTCCAATCGAGAGTCTTTTCCAAGTCCGCGTCGGGCATAGAGCGGATAGCTGCCTCGGCGTGGGCGTAGGAAGCCGTGAGCGTAGCTATGACTTTTGCTTTGTCGACGGTGGACTGCTCCAGGGTTTTCGTGTCGATCCCAGCCGGAGTGGGAGTGCCCACGAGTTTGTAGAGGTTGTAATTGGCCGCGCTGGCGTGCAGAAAAACCTCGGCGATCGTGCGCACATCGGCCGACGGTCGCCATGTGTATTTATCGGCGGGAATGGCGTTGGCCAAGCGGACGAACTCGCTTTCCTGGATCATGACTTCCGCCATTACTTCCGAGCGGTATCCGGTCACGCCGGGGGTGCCGTCGCGATATGGGTATACTTGCGCTGACATGCGGAGCGCGCCCGTTGTCATCGCGACCAAACAGAGAACAGATAGGATTCGTAGCATTGGCGTCCTCCATCGTTGCGTTAGGAACCGACCAGACCTGCGACATTATATGCACTCCCCGTGATGGGGGCTCGCATGGTCATTGGCGAAAAATCCAATATCACTCGTTGACCGGCGTTCAAAACGCGTAATGGCCTTTTAACAATAGTTTCGTTGCATAATGAATACTCCGCTTCCGCTCCCACGTCTTGGTCAGTCATCGGGGCTTAAGTGGAATTAGGGCCAAGTTTCACTCTGAAAGCAAAAGATAGATGACCGCGATCACATCTCAGACCGTGACTCGTAAGAGGTACGGCATATTTCTGCTGGCGATCCTCCTAGTTTTGCTGGGGGGAGCGGGCATCTATGTTGGATCTCATCATTACCTGATTCGCGTCCTGGGTGTTGTTGCCATTATGGCGAGCACATATTTTGTCCGAATCTCTCTTGTTCATAACAGGTCTGCTTTGTCGGAGAGGAGCAACGGAGAGAGAGATTCCACAACTGCGAGAGGACCCGGAACTCTGTTATGGATTATTTCTCTAGCCTTGGTGCCTTTGCTATGTGTCGCATTCTTTTTGCTGCATACCGACGCCGTAAATGGAGGTCATGAAGGGTGGCCCGCCACTGTGTTTGCGGGAGTTGGACTCACGTGCGCCGTTGTGTGGGGTTACCTAGTTGCCAAAATCCGCAGCCGCTAGAATTTTTCAGAAAGCTGAACGTCTGGTGCGTTGATTGCCGAAGCATCCCGATTCCGCTGATCGACCTCGGTTCTTATTCCAGTCGCCGCAGGCAGGAGTCATAGCGGGTTCCGCCTGCCCTTCTTACATTCCGACGCGTCCGCGATGCCCAGCATCGGCTGAAACGGGTTTTGCTTTCTCCCGTTCGGTTAGACATTCTCCTCCCAATCCTGCAAAATACTGAGTCTTATACTCAGGAGCTCTCATTGACCACACCTACCCGCGGCAGAACCGGCATCAGAGCGAAGATCAGCGCGCTTGGCACCTACGTTCCGCCCCGCCTTCTCACCAATGCCGACCTGGAGAAAATGGTCGACACCACCAATGACTGGATTCTTGCCCGCGTCGGCATTAGAGAACGCCATATTGTCGAAAAAGGAATGGCCACCAGCGACCTCGCGGTCGAGGCGGCCAAGAAAGCCCTGGCTCAGCGCGGCCTCACGCCGAACGACATCGATGCCATCATTGTCGGCACGGTCACGCCCGATATGTTTTTCCCCTCCACCGCCTGCCTGGTGCAGCACAAACTGGGCGCGACCGGGGTTTGGGGATTCGATCTGTCCGCCGCGTGTTCCGCATTTATTTATGCCGTGCAGACGGGATCACAGTTCATCGCCGCAGGTACACATAAACGAATTCTGGTGATTGGAGCCGACGTCATGTCTTCGATCATCGATTACACCGATCGTGCCACCTGCGTAATTTTTGGCGATGGCGCGGGTGCAGTGATTCTTGAAGCCGCTGAGGACGACTCGGTTGGCCTTATTGATTTCATTCACGAAGTCGATGGTTCCGGTGGTTGCTATCTTTACATGCCGGGCGGAGGCAGTCTGAATCCATCGTCGCGCGAAACGGTGGAACAGAAAATGCATTATGTCCACCAGGATGGCCAGCAGGTCTTCAAGTTCGCGGTGCGCAAACAGACCGAAGCCTGCCTGAAACTTCTCGAACGCAACGGCCTGAAAGGTTCGGACATTGACGCCTTCATACCCCATCAAGCCAATCTAAGAATTATCAACGCCACCGCCGAGCGCCTTGGCCTGCGCCCGGAAAGCGTAATCGTCAACATCGATCGCTACGGCAATACCACTGCAGGCACAATTCCCCTCGCCATGAATACTGCCATCGAAGAAGGCAAACTGAAGAAGGGAAGTCTCGTCCTGATGGCCTCGGTGGGCGCAGGCTTTACGGTCGGCGCCGCTCTTCTACGCTGGGCGTTCTAAAGGTAGCTCAGGCGCCCGCCGGCTTCGCCTCCACGAATCGTGTGGGGACGGCCCCTTCGGCCGTCCAGTCGAGCAAAGCGAGGCTCTCCGTCCCAGTCCTAAATGACGTTCGTAATGTCTCCACAGAACATTTCGGTGGAATAGTCTTGCGCCCGCTGCTATCTTTTCGCAGCGTTCGCCTCACGTGGGGATGCGGTGAACAAGCAAGACCATGCTGCGTTCTACTTGCTGCTGCCTGCTGTTAGCTCTCTTTTCGACGGGGCACCCGGCCGCACAAAAATCAAAAGACGACTCTCAGCAAACCAAACTGCTGGTGATGGAACACCTGTGGAACGAAGCCCAGGTGAATCGCGACGCCCGCGCGCTCGATGGCATGATCGGCGCCAACTTCGTTAACACGGAGTGGGATGGTGAAGTCAGCGATAAATCTCAATTCCTGGCCGATATCAAAGATCCTCAGTTCAAACCCATCAGCCTGACCATTCAGGATCTGAAAGTCAGCATGTACGCCGACTCGGCCGTTGTAGTTGGCATTTACCACACCAAAGGAACCTACCAGGGCAAGCCTTACGAACACTTTGGACGCTTTACCGACACCTGGGTATTCACCGAAGGCCGCTGGCAATGCGCCGCCAGCCATACCAGCCTGCTGAAGAAATAGATTTTCAACATCAAACAGCTAACCTTCCGTCAACCTAGGCCGTCGATTCTTCCCATCAAAACTTTCCATAGCTGGAATTTGCTCCCGCTGACTCCTGACATCGATCCAATCTAGAATCGATCCAATCTAGAATTGGATGCCGATTATTACGCGAATGGAACAATATGGATATGGAGCTCCGGCCAAGTCGATGGAAGATTCTGTTGGCCTTCGCCATTATTTATCTGGTTTGGGGCTCAACATTTCTTGCGATTCGCATCGGCGTCCGCGAAGTTCCGCCGTTCCTGCTTGCCGGAATCCGCTTCTTCATCGCTGGCATCGTGCTCTACGCGTGGATGCGCGCGAAAGGCACGTCGTCGCCGACTCGCCGCCAGTGGACGGCTATTTCATTCTTAGCCGTACTGATTTTCGTCTTCGATTACGGCTTGATCTTTTGGGCGGAGAAGCGCGTAGCCTCGGGAGTGACGGCGGTCATGATGGCGACGATCCCGGTATTCATGGCTATCGCCGAGATTTGTTTCCTGCGCACGCAGAAACTCACCATCCGGCTTACGCTGGCGTTAATGGCGGGAGCAGGTGGAGTGCTGGTTCTCGTCGGCCCGTTATCGACCGCTGGCGAAAGGGCGATTGATACTTCAGGAGCCGTCGCCCTGATCGTTGCTGCAATCAGCTGGTCAGCGGCTACAATTCTTACTCGTAAGTTTTCGTTGCCAGAATCCAAAGTGATGAGTTCAGGCGCTCAGATGCTGGTCGGAGGAGTCCTGCTCATCCTGACTTCAGCCGGGCTGCGTGAATTCACTGGCTTTGACGCGCGCGCAGTTACGTTCGGTGCTTGGCTCGCGCTGCTTTACTTGATCGTGGCCGGCTCAATCGTTGCCTTCACTGCGTACGTGTGGCTGATTCATCACGAATCGCCAACCAAAGTGGGGACTTACGCGTACGTCAATCCAGTTATCGCGGTCCTTCTGGGATACGCACTGGCTGGCGAATCACTCAGTGCGCGGACGATGGCAGGGACGTTGCTGATTCTGATCAGCGTGGTGGTCATCACG
>JBAVGI010000168.1:0-1502 GCA_049684755.1 Candidatus Sulfotelmatobacter sp. | reverse complement strand
CGTCAATCGTCCGGGTGCCGCAGGCGCAGAAGGTTGACAAAGTTCACTGACCGATCCGCTCGATCTTACCGCAGGCGATCGGCAACGTGACTTGCGCGGGAATGGTCCCGAGCGAAGCCACGGACGCCGGCAACTTCGTGGTCGGAGGAATCCCGTGGACGAAAATCACGCGCCGATCGAGATCGAGATCAGGACTGCCGAACGCTTTGGCGAACGCTGTCCTCAGAACCTTCAGCGAAACCACCTGCTGGTAATCGTAAGTACCGGCCGCCGAAGCTGCCGGATACATGTCGCGCGCGACGTCCATGCCGGCGGGGTTATCATCAAACGGCACCATCGTCGTCCCCGCCGCCGGCTCGGTCTCGATCAGGTCGATGATACCGTCGTGGTTCACGTCGGCGGCTGCGGTGGGACAGGTCGCAACACGGCCATCCTTGAAGCCCTGGAAGTGCTGCCAATGGACAATGTCCGGAGGAGCTCCCTTCGCCGTGATGCGGATCGTCAGCCGATCTCCGGAGACGGTGAACCGCGCTTCCCCCGTGGCATCGAGTCCAGTCACCTTGCTGTCCATCGGGACCAGCTTGGCAACATAGGCGGTCGGGGTCTCCGCCCTAGCCGGAGCGGGAGCCACACATGCGGCCCCCGCTATCGCGAACACGCCCATCATTATCATTCTCATGGCGATCTCCCTTTCATCCCAAGGCAGCCGTAGCAGGCTGCACGCGCATTTCCGTCAAAACTTTGTGATGACAATCAGGCTCTGTTTCTCGCGATGACACCTCCTTTCACGGCATTTCCACGACTTCGTGCGTTGGTGCGGCGTCGAAGATTGTGGACGACGGAATGACAATCCGGCTGCGACGACCAGCCGCCACATGTACGCTCAGATGGCGGTGGATGCCGGCCGCCGCCGCGCGTCCGTCATGGATTGCCCACACCGCGAGCGACGGCCCACGCGAGAGATCCCCAGCGGCAAACACCCCGGGCATGTTTGTGGCGCCGCTCTCCCGGTCCACCTGAAGCACGCCGTCGCCGTTCGCCGCCAACCCATCGGCACCATATGCTGACAGGAATTCGGGCTGGCTGCCGATCGCGGCGATCACCAGATCGGCCGTGAATCTTCTTTGCGGCAACTCGTGGCCGGCCGCATCGCGTTGCCGTACCACCAGTTGGCCGCCCTCCTCCACAGTGCACGCACCCAGCGCTGCCTCGATCATCGTGATCGTGCCAGGCTGATAACTCTCCGTCTCCGTCTGCCAGAGAACCTGAACGCCCTCCGCCTGTGCCTTGACCAATTCCCGACGCGACCCGGACCGCTCGATCTCGCCGCGTCGATAGAGGCAGATCACCCCCCAACAATTCTGACGCATCGCGGTTCGGACGCAGTCCATTGCCGTATCGCCGCCACCGATGACAATGACGCGCCGGCCGCGTGCATCCAGCCGCCTTGCATCAACGCCTTCCGGCAAGGCGGCTCCCGCCTCTTGCATGCTGGCCAGGAG
>JBAVGI010000167.1:0-1585 GCA_049684755.1 Candidatus Sulfotelmatobacter sp. | reverse complement strand
GGCGACGTCTCGGCCTAAGACACGCTGGTACGCAAGTACGAGCGGCAGGTCTTCAGGATTGCGCAGCACATAACGCAAAACCGCGAAGACGCCGAAGACGTGGTGCAGGATGCGTTCCTGAAGGCGTATGAGAAGCTGGAACAGTTCCAGGGAAACTCGAAGTTTTACACATGGCTGGTGAGAATCGCGGTCAACGAAAGTCTGATGCGTCTGCGCAAGCGGCGCACCGGCAAAATGGTCTCGATCGACGAAGATTTGGAGACCGAAGAGGGATCGGTGCCGCGCGACCTGGCCGACTGGGCGCCCGATCCGGAGCAGAATTACACGCAGTCCGAGCTGGCCGACATACTGCGCAAGACGATTCAAGGCTTGCCACAGGGTTTTCGCGTAGTCTTCGCCCTGCGCGATGTGGAAGGGCTTTCGACCGAAGAGACCGCGGAGACGCTGGGGTTGAGCGTACCGGCCGTCAAGTCGCGGCTCTTGCGGGCGCGGCTGCAGTTGCGCGAGCGGCTGAGCCGTTATTTCAAGCGGAAGGCGGCGACGGCTGGCAATGGTCCAGCAATCGCGCCGCAAACGGGGAGTTGAGACGTGACCTGCACTGAGTTTATTGCCCTTCTCGACGACCTGATCGACGATAGCGTGACCGACACTATGCGCGCCGATCTGCAGGCTCATCTCAAGGGCTGCGAACACTGCGAAGTCACCCTGAATACCACCCGCAAAACCATCGAGATTTACCGATCCCACGAAATCTACGATCTCCCTCCCGACCTTCGCGAGCGGCTGCATGCAGCGATTATGGCCAGGTGCAAGCGGGGCTGCTGAGAGAGCAGCTTCCAGCACCTAGCCTCTAGCTTTCAGCTCTCAGTCCTCGCTACGCACCTTCACAAAGCACATCGGGCACGTCGATGCCGAGCGCGGTTGCCAGGTTATGCTGGTGGTCCTGCTCCTGCGTAATGATGGTGCGTAACTGCTCGGCCAGGCCATAGTGGGCCACCGCCTCGGCCTGTTTTACGCGTTGCCTGTAGTTCTTGATCGTCTCAGTCTCGTTGTCAAGATCGAACTGGATCATCTCCTCGGGCTTCTCGCTCTGTTTCACCAGCTTGGGTGTTGCCGTGGGCATGCCGCCGAGGTAGTCGATCTGGTCGGCAATGATCATGGCGTGTTGCAGCTCCTGGGTGGCGTGGAGCTTGAGCTCGGCGGCAATGTTCATCCACTTTGCGCCTTTGAGCACGTTGCTGTAGACCGTGTAGGCGATGATTGCCTGGTACTCGCGGGCGAGGTCTTCGTTCAGATCATTGATCAGGTCGCTGATCGCCTGCTTCTGCTGCTGCGCCTCTGTCTTGTGGTGCTTGTCCATAACGGGCATGATGATTTCCTCTCCAGCAATTGGCGATACTCGTACTTGGATGCTGAAAAATGAGCATGAGCCCGCAATTGACGGCTTCCAGCCCATTCCGCCATCGCATCTTCTTGTTACCCTCCGCAACATTCCCCGTGAAATTGCGTCTTGTCCTTTAGTAAGATTGATCCGTTAGTTAGACAAAGCAGTTAATAGCATTACCCGTTCCCTTCCACGCTGGAG
>JBAVGI010000166.1:0-27291 GCA_049684755.1 Candidatus Sulfotelmatobacter sp. | reverse complement strand
CTGCGCTTCATGCGTTCTCCTTGCACCGCCATGCCTTGACACCTCGAAATTGATCCACTCAGCATTCTAAATGCTCTTGCCATTTTACCTGTGAAGCATTTCTTTATTGAGACTGCGGCTGCGGTTTTGCCGGAGGCTCGTACGCCTGGGCCAACCCACGCTCCGCCGCGGCCTTGATCTCAGGGAGCTGCCCGGCCGTATTCAATGCTTCTCGATACTCCTGCACCGCCGCGTCGCGATCTTCTTTCATGTCCAGAATTCTTCCCAGATATACGTGCGACCATCCCACCACTTTGGGATCTTTCGAAGCCTCAATCGCTTTTTGAAAATTATCCTCAGCGCCATCCCGATTCTTGTTGGCCACGGCTACTTGCGCGAGGATAAACAATGCTCGACCCTGGTCTCCGATTTTCTTATCGAGCGCCTGCTGCGCCAGTTCCTGCGCTCCTTTGGCATCGCCCGCAGCCAGCCGCCTCTCTGCGCTCAACAGCATGCGGCGCTCCTCCGGACGCGATAACTGCACCAGCTCCGGCGAAGTCTTACTGGCAAACTGAATCGCCGACGCCTTCGCTTCTTCTTTTTTTAAGTCGACGCTTTCAAGAAGGCCGGCATACGCCTCGCGGATTCCCGCCGGATCTTTTTCGAACGCCACCGCGCCGTCATAAAACGTCCGCGTCAGTATGTAGCCTTGTTTCACGGCGTCATCCACTGCCTGGGCCCGCATCGCCTCATCCGCCGCCTGCTTACCTCCGCTGGTTCGGATCTCGATGGCGCGCACCAGACACTCGGTCACCAGAAGAGATATATCCGTCTTGAAGCTTTCTTCGAGCGGCGCGCGCTTCACCGATTGCAGCAGCGGTTCCAATCGCTTGATCGCGGTGAAGTGTTTATCCGCCAGCGGATCTAGTTCATAATGCAGAAAAGTATGCCGAATCTGGTCCATCTTTAGCGCCATCTGTGGCGCCGCTCCCCCCGTGCTGGGAGCCGGGAACACGACCACGTAATAATCTGCCCCGTAATTCCGCGCATCGGTTTCATTCGGCGAGCCCATGAAGTCCAGATAAATCGTGAACCGCCGCCCTAAATATTGCGACGACGGCTGCTTGAGATAGATTTCCGTGTCAAAAACCATCTTGGCCAGCGGCTCGTGATAACGGTTCATGGCCGCCGCGTAGTCGTTGCGATGCCGCTCCCAGATGGAATGCAATCCTACCTTGTCGTAGAAGTGCTCCAGCTCGGTTCCGAAGGCCGCTATGGAGTATGCGTCTGGTGGTAAGTCCTCTTCTTTGATGCGCGGCGCAAAATGTGGCGGGCCGTCCATGTACAACGCCAGTGAAATGTAGGGCGACAAGCTGCGATTCGTGTTCCGGTCCGGTGTATGGCCCTGGTAGAACTCGCACAGTGCCGTGCGCGCCGCTTCGGCCTCTTCCGACTGCCGAAAAACCTTCTGCACTTCCTCCCGCACTTTGCTTCGCGTCGAATCGGAGATGTCTAAATCCTGGTCATAGCCGCACGAGTTGAGCGCCGTCAGCACGGAAAAGAGTGTTTCGTTGCTGTCGAGCGAAATCGGAACCGAACGCTCCTGTCCTACGCAGAATGACCCGAGCCCCAACAGGGCTCCCAACAAAGAAACTCGAAAGAATAAACTCAGGAAAACCTCCACAGAATGAGGGCGTATCTGGCGGAGAACACTTTCAAGTGTAAGGAACCCAGGCCAGAGGGTCAAACGGAATGCGGCTTGTTGTGCTCTGGGAGCGCATATCCTGGCGACCACAGCGCCCGCCTACTCTTGCCCTTTCGCCGCTAATGATTCTTCTCGAACTTTGCGAACTCGCTTTCAAGTTTCCATTGCTCGAGCGCGCGTGCGTTGGCAGCGAGGAAATCCTGACAGGCTACGGAGGGCTTTTCGGCGCCTGCCACACTTCCCGCACATGCTGGCGCCATGCGGAAGACCAGCTTTGTGTCACTCCAGAGGCTTTGTCCGGGAAGAAAGCTGTGCTCCAGGCTTTGACGTGCCATGCGCTTCAAATCCACGTAGGAAAGATGATAGGTTTCGACTGCGCGCAAGTATTCATGCGTCATATCAGAACGGTTCACGCCCTCGTCATCGGTGGCAAGGGCTACGGGAACGCCGTACTTCATGTAGATCGGCAGCGGGTGATCATCACCGCTCACGCCGAGGATTACGTCATTCGAAGTCAGGCAGATTTCGACCAACACATTGCGCTCCGCCATTTCATGAAGCAAGCCGATAGGATCATTTTCATTCATCACGTCGACGCCGTGGCCGATGCGCTCGGCGTGGCCGCGCTCGACGGAAGCTCGAATGTGAAACGTGAGATCCTCCGGGGGAACAAGTCCGATGGCAAGTTCGCCGGCATGCAGGGTGATGTGCACCTTGGGATAGACGCTATGCAGGTAGTCCAGCATGGCCATGTGTTCGTTGAAATCATGTATAGGAACGTACCAGTCTTCGGCGTTCACCAGGTTCAGTCCGACAAATCGTGGATCGGTGGAGGCCAGCTCGAAACCCAGAAGAATTTGCGCAAAGACGATTTCGTGCGGCAATGCGCGGAGGACTTGATAAAGATAGCGAACCGTGACGTTGCAGCCGGGAGCGGCGTCCGGTGTTCCGCATTTGAGAATTTCTTTAGCGCGGGCATCGTCAGCGGCGAGCCGCTTGCTGGTTTCTGAAACCACATCCTTCATGCCAGCCGCCAGCAGCGCATCCCTCATCTTGGCGTAGTCGGGATTCCATTCCACTTTCTCCGCAAGCCGGGCCGCAGCGCCGGCGTCGGCGGTGTGCATGAGTTCTACATATTGCAGATGATCCATGCCGGCGCGATTGGTTGCGGCGGCGATCGCCTCAGCCACGTGGGTGTGCGATGCCAAGCCAAATTTGTCGAATGTGGCGAAGAAATGATCGTGGCCAGATTCGTCGCCGGACTTCCAGTTGCGCATCGACCACGCATCGATCATTTGGTTGTAGAGAACGTGGTCGCCGTAAGCACAGCGCGCGGCGGGTTTGGCAGTATAAGTTTCGCACGGATCGCAGGGTGGAGCGAGCAGGCGCGAAGAGGTGCGGTCGGCGCACACGCTGGCGTCGGCGGCGAAATCCACCAGATCTTCAGCGTAGATTGCCCCGTCAAGGTGATTGTGGAGATCTCCTCCCTTAGGCAGGTCATGAAGGAAAGCCAGCAGCAACTGCGTCTGCTTTCGAGCGCGGTCCAACGACAAGGAAGTACGCTGCTCTGCACTTTGAGCGGCGGCGAGCGCGGTCAACAACAGGAACAGCAAACAGCATCGCACAGCCGCTCTTTTGTCGATCGGGACAGCGGGTGGGACCATGGAACCTCCCAATTCACTTTGCGAAGCCAGGAAAGGAATTGTAATCGGTTGCAGCGGGAGACATTAAAGAAAAGAGCAGAGCGAAGAAATCAGCGCAGCCAGGCGATTGCGCCGATGACAATGGCGACGACAAACAGAGCCATGAGAACATACTTATTCGACACGAACCAAGACTCGGATTGTAACGCCGAACTCAAAAACGGAGCAGCGTCGTTCGAGGACGGCGCAGCGGCTGGGGCACCGGCACCTACGTCGGAAGAAGAAGGCAATGGCGTTGCCGCCAAGGTTTGCGGGGTGCTAGTCGTTTCGATCGTCGAAGATGCGACCGGCTTCAATTCTTGGGGAGCCTTGGTGACTTCAGGTTCTGGAGCCGATGTCGCGACTTTGCTTTCTTCCACCAGCGGCATCGATAATTGATCTGGTTGAGAATCCCGAATAAGGGTTTCCAGCGCCTTCTCATCGGGGATGGGTTGCTTCGACTCGGGCGACTGAAGCTGATTTGTTTGTTGCGGGACTGGCGCCTGCGCAATCCGTTGTCCGCGCCATTGCTTCTCTTCGCATTCCACACAAAAGGTGCGGCCTTGCGACACAGGAAAGCCGCAAGCTTGGCACTTTTGAAAGTTTCTCAAGACCGGAGGCACCGCACTCGCCTCAACGGTCTGTTTGGGCGGTTCACTGCCCTGGGCGCGCAGCGCGGCTGACCAGAAGAGCGCCTTCTTCCCCGCTGGCGGTTCAACTATTTCCTTTATTTCTTTGGCTGGCGGCGTTTCTTGCGGTAGAACCGCGGGCGAAACAAGGACCGGCGCGGGATCTGAGCTTACTACAGCGGGTGTAATTGGCTCAGGCAGAGGAGTCTTAACTTCTTCCTCCACTACTTTTTCTAGGGGCGGTTGGCTCTCCGCAACAATCACATCGCGGACCTGAGGCGCAATCTGTGCCGGCAGGGCGTGCCTGACCGCGGCCTCAACCATTTCACTCAAGCGCAGCAACGCAGAGAGGTCGCGCTCATCGAAGGCGCGCGGTTTGCCGGAAAGAAGCTCGAAGATGCCGAACACTTGCTCGTCGCCGACGATGGGCATCACAATCACCGAGGCAATACCCATCTCGCGGCAAACCTCGCGGTTCACCCGCGGGTCGCGTTCGGCGTCATCACAACGCAAAAGCTGGCGGGTGCGGACGCATTCTCCCGAGAGTCCGTGTTCCATGGAAAGCAGAGCGCCCATGTCGGGGGCGCTGGAACCAGCGGCGGCCCGGCACACCATGTCATTGTGTTCGCCGCGGCGCAGAGCAATCGCCGTACCGCTGGCTCCGGTAATGTATTGGGCGCGTTCGGCCAGTAACTGCAGCACTGCATCAAGATCGCGGTGAGCCATCTCAGCGAGCGAGCGTCCAGCATCCTCGCCGGGAAAGCGGGGTACGGTTTCCGAAGGGGATGGCAGAAGCGTATTGGCGGCGGCAATTTTCGCGGAGATACTTGATGATTGCGGCGAGCCGGCGCCGGCCGCCGCGGCGAGTCCCGCAGCCGGAGGCGAGGAATGGTCGAGAATCGAGTAATGGTCCATTCAGCGTACGGTTTAATTTGAAGAGGCGGTAATTGGAGTCTCGCTCGGAGCAGGCCTAGTGTCAAGAAGTAGGGGAACTCGAAAGTCACACAGAAGTGCGGGCAGCGAATCGCCTTCCGCATTCTCCGTCCGTCAACCAGCAGTCAGTTGATTATTAGAGCGAACGCTGGCGCACTGCGGTATTCGCCAGGCGATTCGCCTCCGCATTTTTCTCGCGCGAAACGTGGGAGATGGAGAACTTCAGAGCGCGAGCAAGTTTGCGGCAAGTCCAATGGAGAGAGTACAAGCGAGAGCTGCGGCAAGTGTACTCGCCGCGCATCTGGCGAACTACGACCTCGGAATCCGAATACACATGCAAAGCCTTGGCATTCAGGGCCACGGCATACTGCAGGGCTTCCATCAGAGCTACATACTCAGCAACATTGTTATCCTGATGCCCAATCCATTTGGCGATGCGGACGGGGCCGCTGGCGCAGCCATCAATAATCACTCCGATGCCGGATGGGCCCGGGTTTCCCTGCGAGCCACCGTCTACATAAGCTACAAGTTCTGGCATCACTGCAGTTCCGCTATCAGCAAGATGCGCCGATAACGGAACGCCGTCAAGACGAATGTTAGGTTCGGCGCCGATTTTTTCTCTTTCCCGGGAATGTGCAAGCTTCTGTGCAAATCCCGTACCAATTCGAAACTGCAATTTCTAAGAGACGACTCTACAACAAGTTGCCTCCAGCGTTTTTCACAGGCTTGGATGCCGACACTGCACCAATAGTTTGCGTTGACATTTATGAATGCTCTGTTAAGGTTGCTTCCGTCGACGGTTGAAAGGGACAGCAAAATAAACCTTGCTGCCCGAAGTAGACTGAGTGATCAGCCAAGCGGGGTAACCTGCGGGGCAGCCAAACCTGAAAAAACCGACGGCGCTGCGAGGTGCAGTTGGGGTTTGGGACTGTGAAAGCAGTGATCGCATCAAGGGGCTGTGACGGTACATGCGTCCACGCGGTTGACTCCCTCGCAGGAGTTGGCAGCTAGAGCATAACCAATGTCACGGCCCTTTCAATTTTTTCCCGCTTTTTCTTCCTGCCTTCCCTGACGACCCTCTAAGCGTTCACTTCTCCCGTAATGATTTCATCCACGTAACACCAGATCCAGTTTTCTCCGGGCTCAATCGAACGCATGACAGGGTGGTGTTCATGGTGAAAATGTTTCGTGGCATGCTTATTCTTGGAAGAGTCGCAGCAAGCTGCGTGTCCGCAAACCATGCACATTCGAAGATGCACCCAAGTGTCGCCGGTCTTGATGCAGTCTTCGCAGACGTGCTTATCGGTGGTGGTAATTTTGATCTGATCCAGATGTTTGCATTTGCCTGACATTTTCCATCTCCCCAGCTCTAGACTTCACGCTCGTTCCAGTTCTTTGCGTTCCCAGTGCGCCAGGTTGGCTCCGGCCTCGTAGGTGCTCTGCAGGAAATTGAGCAGAGCTTCACGCGGAGAATCAGCCTGGCGAACGTCATCGTACATCAGCAAAAACTCCTTCATCTCCGGATGATAGAAGGCTGCTGCAGGCCTGACTTTCTGCTTGGAGAATTCTAGCGGTTCGGGCGCCGCATAAGCATAAAAAGCCGGACCTTTCACTTCGCCCCCGCCAGGCCAGAATCCAGCGCTAATCACCTCGTGCGAATAGGCCTCACGCGTAATCGGATCGGCGCCCACACGTTCCGGGGCGCGGCGTCCTGAGAACCGTGTTACGCAAAGATCGAAGCTTCCCCAGAAAAAATGGACGGGACTGTCTTTGCCGATGAAGCGCGAGCGAAACTCCTTGAAGATGGTGTCGCACAAAGTCAGTATCCGCCAGAATCGGTGGGCATATTCGGGATCGTAAGATGCATGCTGCGTGTCCGTCTCGAAGCGAACTGGGTTCGGCACCTCAACCGGCATAGTCCAGATTTTCACTTCGATACCCAGCGAGTGCAGGGCAGACATAAAGTCGGAATAGAAATCTGCGACAGTTTGGGCCTTCAGAGGAAGGCTCTTCGTGGAACCCCAACTGGTCTGGATGGTGAGCTTATGATCGATGAAATCAAACTGCACTTCGAAAATACCATCGCCATACGGAATCGCCGAAGTTGTAAGTCCCCGGGCGTTGACGTAAAACGCAACCTCCCACCAATGATTGATTAGAGGGCTTAACGCAAGCCGTACCTTGCCAACGATCTGCGTCCACATGTGCAGAGTCTCGTAAGTAGCCTGCCACGCCGCAAGCGGCAATTCGGGCCAAGTTTGTTTTGGGCTGTTAGAAGATTTCATAGAAAACTCACGCTGAAGTAATGACAAACTTTGATTCTCTGTTGCTATTTCCTGGGCGGCAGATATTTTTTCTGAATCGAGGCCACGATCACATAATTCGGATCCACCATCTCGTTGAGATGAATCTTCCCGACCTGCGAGAGAAGTTCATACGCGTCAAGCTCAGATAAACCGTAGTCCTTATGGATCCAATGGACAAGTTCGGTGAAGGCGATGCGCAAGGCGTCGTCGACCGGACGGTAGGCACCGACCGTCATAATGGCGTCGTCGTTTTCAAACTGCGGCCAGGCGATGGCGCGGCCTTTGATCACACTCAACTGCACGCGCGCTTTCAACGGAACTTCAATGGCCGTGCCGGCGATCTCTCCATCACCCATGGCGGCGTGGCCGTCGCCGATGTAGAACAGGCCGCCTTTCACGTTTACCGGAAAATAAACCGTGTTGCCGACGCTGGCTTCGGGAGAATCCATGTTGCCGCCGAATTCGGCGGGAACTACGGAACTGCGGGCTTCACCTTCTGCCGGCGCGACACCGATACATCCGAAGAAAGGATGCAGAGGAATCTTCACTGAGAAATCAGAATCCAGCGCCTTGAACGTTCCTGTATTCGACGCGTGATCGATGTGATAGAACCAGATCTTCTCAGGCAGCGGTGCATGCAGCATGGGAGTGTAATTGGTCTCATTAAGCGCACCAAAGCCGGGGGCGAAAGCACCTACGCCAGTGTCACCATCTACCTCGAGATCGAGAATCTTAGCCGCCAGTGTGTCGCCGGGCTCCGCGCCTTCAACGAAAAATGGCCCGGTCAGCGGATTGTCACCCTTTACCATGCTGAGAGTGTCTCCGGGCTTTTTGATTGCGTTGCCGAAACAATCGAGCGTGTTGGTGTCAAGAATGTCGCCGGATTTCAGGCGGGCCACTGGCTCCGCCGTCGCGAACAGATACTTCACGTTGGCATTCGTAGCCGTGTAGTGAACTGTGTTTTGCGCGAGAGCTGTAGCTGGGAGCAGAGCGAAAGCGAGAAGACGAGCAATCACGATGGCCTCCGAGGATTGTCAATTGTAGCGGACGGCTGACACTACCTGCCTGCACCGTGCCCTTAGCTGCTGCAACAATTTGCCGAAACCGCGAATTACGAGCGACGACAAGTCTCCTTGCGACACCTATCGATTGCTCGTGGATAGAGGCGGCGTGTACGCCCGACACCGTCACTCTTAATTACGTCTGTGATTTTGCCGAAGTGGCGCGACGCAAGAGCTCCGGAGACCTCATTCGCTGGCAGCATGCTGCAAAGTTCGATCGCGGGCCCTTCCAACGGAGATCCTCGACCGTCTCGAACACCGAAACATCCAATCGCAATGTGGCGAGAGTGCGAAACAACACGGCATCGTCCCATGAGCTCAATAGCGATGCGGAGAGCAGGCGAGACCTGCGAATTGACGGTTGCCACCCTCGCCAATCCTTAGGAATATCCTCCAAGTGAGGATACTGAGATAAGACAAGTGCCGCGGCCTTTGCGCCCCACCCGGGCAGGCCCGGAAAGCCATCCGCGCTGTCGCCGACCACGGCCAGGTAGTCGGGAATCGATTGGGGTTTCACGCCGAACTTCGCGACCACGCCGGCCTCGTCCCGCACAATGTCCCGCCTGCGATCGAGTTGCACGACTCTTGTACCCACAACACACTGGCTCAGATCTTTGTCTGGGGTGCAAATTAGAACTTGGTCCACAGCGTCATCTTTCGCCGCTTTGCTGGCGGCGGAGGCGAGGGCGTCGTCGGCCTCGTAGAAAACCATCGGCCATACCACCACGCCCATGGCTTCCAGCGCCTCTTCGAGAATGGGGAACTGCGATAGCAACTCTAGCGGCACGCCTTCACTGGTCTTGTATCCGGTATACAAATCGTTGCGGAACGATTCCACAACATGATCAGTGGCAACCCCGAGATGAGTGGCGCCGCGCTCGATCATTGATAAAACGGAAGTCAGGACCCCGCGAACCGCACCGATTTCCTGGCCGTTCTCGTCCGAGGCGGAGGGTACGGCGTAAAAATGGCGGAACAGCTCGTAGGTTCCATCAATCAAGTGAACATTCATGCGCTGCCGATCAGCTTTGTGCAGGGTGATGGTATACGATCCGGCAAGAATTTGAGAGATCCCGTAGCAGATCTGCGAGAACCTTCAACTACCCGCTTGTGGAAACACGCGGACGAGCTTGGCCGGATCTCTCGAAGGGACAGGCAGACTTGTACATGAGAAAGCCGGCGGGAAGCCCGGCCCTGCTTGGTTCGTCGGTAAGCCGGTTATTGTCCTTCCCTGCGGCGCAGATAGTCGATGAACATCTGTTCGACCGGCTTGTCGTAAGTTTTCAGGACGTGGCGTACGGTGTGGCCGCTGACAAAATGGCAAACTTCTTCGGCAAGATTTTTGGCGTGGTCCCCCGCACGTTCGAGGGATTGCGTCATAAAGATGATCTGAAGACTGGCCTGCCGGGCAATGTTTTCGGGATTCTCGATGTGGCGAAGAAAGATGAGGTTACGGAGCCGGTCGATTTCGGAATCCGCACGCAGAACATCGACAGCCTTGCCAACGTCGCGAGTGGCGAATGCGTCGCCCACATCGGTAAGCATTTTCTCGAGGATTGTAGCCATGTGCGTGAGGTCGCGAACGTCATCGGAATCGATGCGGCCGGCGACGGCCTGAGCGCTGTTGGCGAAGCTGAGCAGCAGGTCGCCAATGCGCTCCAGGCTGATCATGAACTTCATGCAGGCGAGCAGTTGGCGCGCCTCGGCAGGTTCGACATCCGTGATAATCGAAGTAACGGCGCTGTCGATTTCCATGTCAAGCGTATCGAGTTCGCGCTCGCGCTGACGCAGCGAGTTGAGCAGCGGAGCAGAACCGGTGGCGATTCCCTCTGCAGCGGCGCTGGCGGCTTCCTTGGCGAGATGACAGGCTTCGATGGTGCGGCGAACAATTTGATGATGAGCTGATTCGGAGCTGACGCTTTCGACCCGTGCGGTACTCATGAGGGCTCCCCGTGGCGCGTGGTGGGAGTGCGCAAAGCGATTGACTCTGGTTTTGCCGTAAGCATAACTGGATGGTCAACGGTAAGGATAGCTTTTCTTTTTGCCGGCCGGGTTAAGGAGTCGTGAATTTTTCGTCATTTCTCCATTCGCCGACGGTTACGCGGTGGGAAGTGTAAACAAAAACGTCGCACCGTGAGCCAGTTCGCTTTCGGCACGAATGGAACCGCCGTGGGCCAACATGATGTGTTTGGCGATGGCGAGTCCCAGACCGGTACCTCCAGACTCCCGGGAACGGGCTTTGTCGACGCGATAGAACCGTTCGAAGAGACGTGGCAGGTGCTCGGAGGCAATGCCAGCCCCGAAATCCTGCACGCAGAATTCGACGGCATGAGGAACCGGGCGAGCGCCGAGGACGATGCGCCCCCCGGAAGCTCCATATTTCAGCGCGTTGTCGATAAGGTTGGAGAACACTTGATGAATAGCTTCGCGGTCGGCCAGAACGTTGGGCAGATTTTCTGGTACGGGCAAGTCAGCAATACGAAGATCGATACCGTGCGGCCTTGCGATTTCCCGGAAGCTTTCTTCTGCGTCGTGAAGAAGTTCGGCAGGAGGAACAGGTTCAACATCGAAGCGCGTTTCTCCCGATTCGACGCGGGCCAGAGTGAGCAGGTCTTCGGTGAGACGCGACATGCGCGCAGAATTTTTGCGAATGATTTCCAGAAACTCGCGCGTGGGTGCGCCATTTTCCGGAGCACTATCAAGCAAGGTTTCCGCATATCCCTGAATCGATGTAAGAGGCGTACGCAGTTCATGAGAAACATTGGCGATAAAATCGCGGCGGGTTTTTTCTACGCGCTCAGTTTCAGTGAGGTCGCGGAGCACTGCGACCGCACCCCCGTCCGGCAAAGGAGCGGCGGTTACGTCAAACGCGCGCCCGGGGATGATTGATGTAGCCCGGGCAGTTTTCACCTCGCGGGAAGTCGTGGCTTCTTTGACCGTGGCAAGAAAGTCGGGATCCCGGATGGTTTCGACGACTGGCTGCTGCAGGCGAGTCCCCTGGGGAATCAGTCGGTTCATCGGCTGATTCGCCCACTGCACCACCCCGTCGGCGCTTACGGCGATAACCGCGTCCTGCATGCTGTTGAGCAGAGTTTCGAGCTGCCGCTGGCTGGATTGCACTGCGGCAAAACTCTGTTCGACGCGACGAGCCGTTTTATCGATGGCTCCGGCAACCCGGCCGATTTCATCCTGAGAAGGCTCGAGGATGCGGGCCTGAAGGTCGCCTTCGGCAATACGGGCAGCAACATCGACAATGCGTTCGAGGCGACGAGCGCTCCACTGCGCGGCAGCCGCGGCCACAACCAGCGCGAAAAGAAAGGTTATTCCGGAAGCCAGTTCCAGCCTCCGGCGAACCTGTGCGGAAACTGCTTCTACATCGGAAAGCGGATAGGCCAGGCGGACGGCGCCTCCGGAGACCGGTACGGCGACATAAAGAAAAGGAACGCCGAGGGCGGCACTGCGGCTTTCACTGCTGCCGATCCGACCGTCGAGGGCGGCAGCGAATTCGGGGCGCGCCGCATAGTTCTCCATGCCCTTGGGAGTCGCCTCGGAATCGGCCAACACTTTGCCGGTGGGATCGATGATGGTGACGCGCGCACCGGCGGATTGGCCTTCCTGTGCGGCGATATCAGCAAGAGAGCGCCCGCTGCGGTCCGTCTCGACACGATGCGCCAGAAGCTGTGTCTTCTGGATAAGGTTGCGCTCGATTTCATTGCGTAGCGAAGCTTCCCACGCGCCGCCCAGCATCACGTCGAAAGTTACTGCAGCGGCGAGGATGACGATCAGGAAGGCTGCCAGCAGCTTGAAGAAAATCCTGTTTCTCACTTCGCTCTCACTTTGGGTCGTTTCACTTCGGTGCCTCGAAGCGGTAACCGGCGCCGCGAACGGTTTTCAGATAGCGCGGATTTTCCGGGTCGGGTTCGATTTTTTCGCGGATGCGGCGAACATAGACGTCGACCGAGCGCGGGGTGACATAAGACGTATCGCGCCAAACCGCATCCAGCAGATGATCGCGGGAAAAAACCCGGCCGAGATGGCGGGCAAAGTAATCGAGCAAGCGAAACTCGGTGGCCGTGGTCGGAACCGCTTGTCCGCAAACCGTGAGGACCATGGCCGAGGGATCGATTTCGATGTCGCCCACTTTGAGCGGACTGGGCGGAAGCGGACGCTCAAAACGACGTAGCACAGCCTTCACCCGAGCAACGAGTTCGCGCGGACTGAAGGGCTTGGCGATGTAATCGTCTGCCCCGATCTCGAGGCCGAGCACGCGGTCGGCTTCGCCGCTTTTGGCGGTGAGGAAGATTACAGGTACGGCGGCAAGCCCCTGAGTTTGGCGGACAGTGCGGCAAAGTTCCAGACCGTCTTTGCCCGGGATCATGATGTCGAGGACGAAGAGCGCGGGCCGCTGACGCTCCGCATCGGCGATCACGCTCGATCCGTTGGAATAAACGCGCACGGCGAACCCTTCGTTCTCCAGATGATGGCGAACCAGGCGGGAAATATCGGGATCGTCTTCGACAACGAAGATGCTGGGCTTCACGGGTTCATTGTAACGAAGGGAGTTGCCAGCACCTAGAGGCGAGTGGCGAGTTTGCGGTTGCGGGGGATTGTTTTCATCGGATTGTAACAATCAGGTTGGCGGCGGGATCAAGATGGAAGCGGCTTTTAGGCGGGATGACAGTCGTGGCGCTATATTCGGTGATGATGGCGGGGCCGGAGTATTTCTTGCCGGGTTTCAATGCATCGCGAGAGTAGATTGCGGTACGGAGTTTCTTGCCGTCGAATAGGACTCGTGCTTCTGGAGGAGAAATCGAGCCGAGCTTTGCTCGGCTTGGACGGCCGGGAGCCTGCCCTGAGCTCGTCGAAGGGGCGGCCGTCCCCACAAGATCCATCTTCGCTTCCAGCTTCGGCGATTTCACAGTAGCGCGAAGGCGCAGAGTAACTAGCTCCACCGCGCGGCTGGCGTGGGCGTAGCCATAGCGGCGCTGATGTTCTCGCTGGAAATCTTTCAGCAAATCCGCAGTGAACGGCAGATTCAGTTCGTATCCCTGGCCGTGATAGCGGAGATCCACACTGCGTTGATAGTGCACTTTTCCCTGCCAGGCCTCGCTTTGAAAGTCCCTCGCCGCCTGTTTTTGCAAGGCCGTGAATTCTTGAGCAAGACGCACGTGCGGAACTTTGCCGTCCACGCGCCATAGCACAGTGCGGGAGTAATCCTTAACAACGTCGCTGAAGAGAATGCCGAGAGCCGAAAGCGCTCCGGGCAGCGCGGGCACTATCACCTGGGGGATGCTGAGAGCCTCTGCCAACGCGCACGCGTGCAGTCCGCCGGCGCCACCGAAGGCCACCAGCGCGAAGTCGCGAGGGTCGCGTCCGCGCTCGATGGAAACGACGCGGATGGCTTTCTCCATAGTTGAATTCACCACACGAATAACGCCAGCGGCAAACTTTTCAAGACTGAGCGGACTTCCCTGCTGCTTGAGCCATTCGCGAGTGATGCGGCGCGTGCGGTCGAGATCGAGACTAAATTCGCCGCCGAGAAAGCGAGCGGGCTGGAGACAACCTAACAAAAGATTGGCATCGGTGACGGTGGGCTGAGTGCCCCGACCGTAACAGATAGGCCCAGGATCGGCGCCGGCAGATTCGGTGCCCACGCGAAGGGCTCCGCCGGCATCGAAGCGGGCAAGCGAGCCTCCGCCTGCTCCGACCGTGTGGATATCGAGCATCGGGACTGCGAGGGGAAGGCCCGCGACCTGAGCATCGTTGGCAGTGGTGGGCGCGCCCTCGACCAGAGAAACGTCAGTGGAAGTGCCTCCCATGTCAAACGCAATGATGCGGGGAAATCCGCTGGCGCGAGCGCTGGCAGCGGCTCCAACCACGCCTCCGGCCGGCCCGGAGAGCACGGTGCGAACGGGTTCGCGCGCTGCAGCGGCGAGAGATGTGATGCCTCCGCTCGATTGCATAACGAAGATTCTCGAAGGTGCGCCCGACCGGGTTTGCACATTTTCCAGGTATCGCTGCATGAGTGGTTGCAGGTAGGCGTTGATCGCAACCGTCGAAGTGCGCTCGTATTCACGGAATTCCGGAAGAATTCGGTGAGAGATGGAGAACGGAACGCCTAATGATTTGAGGGCTTCTGCAACTACAAGCTCATTCCGTGGATTGGCAAAGGAAAATAACAATGAGATGGCGACAGATTCAGGTTGCTCTTTTGCGACCCGGGCAACCAGCGATTTCAAATCCGCAGGCGAGGGCCCGGTCGGGATTTCACCGCCGCAGGCAGTGCGTTCTTCAATGCCGAAGCGGAGATGGGCAGGAACGAGCGGCTCGATCCGGTCGAAAAAGAAGTCGTAGAGTTTGGGACGGGCCTGGCGCCCGATCTCGATGGCGTCTTCAAAGCCGGCAGTCGTCACCAGAGCAGTGCGTGCGCCTTTTCGTTCGAGCAGAGCGTTTGTGCCCACGGTGGTGCCGTGCAGGATGATGAGTTTGCCCAGGTGATTGATCTTGGTGAGAGCTTCAAGGATCGCTTCCGAAGGATCGGCCGGAGTCGAGAAAACTTTTATCATGCGCAGACGGCCGTGATCTATCCACACACAATCCGTGAAAGTGCCACCGGTATCGATGGCGATGCGAAGAGGTTGGGCTCGGCGCGGCATGGCTTGGAATCGGAAAATTAGGGTAACATTTGCGGCTATGCGATACGCATTTCTCGTCGAAACCTATGCCACGGAGCGGGTGAAGGTGGTCAGTGTGTGGAGTGAATTTCGCGACCAGGACTTGCCGGTGCGCCCACGGGCGGACGATCCGCGCGGACGCAGCTTGCATGAACAGATGGTGCATCAGTGCGTGAGCGAAGATTTGTGGTTCCGCAACATGCTGGGAATCGATGTGGGTGCGCCTCCGCTGCCAAAGCAGGAGACGCGGCTGGAGTTCATGAAACGGTACGCCGAAGACAGCGGGAAGCGGCTGGGTTCATTGTTGCAAAAAGACGAAGCGTGGTGGGAAGAGAATGTGAAGTTTTTCGATGTGCAGCGGTCGCGAGCCTGGGTGATGACGCGGCGCATGACGCATACGTCCCATCATCGCGGCCAACTAATGGCGATGCTACGGATGCTAGGACGGGACCTGCACAGCAATTACGGGCCGACGGCGGATACGGGCGGATTAATGCAAAATCATGCGCCGACAATTTATGCGTACGGGAGTTTGGAGGAGTTGTTTGCAGGGGAAGACTCAGGAGGAGCGAAGGCTGCGCTTCCGGGAGCTAGCGGGTGGGCAGTGACAGAAAGGCCCGACTAAGCCCGCGGAGGCATTTCGATCCAAGGATTAAGAATATTTTTGAGCAATGGAAAATCTGACACGTTACGGGTGACGAGCGTCAAATGATGGACTTGCGCAGTCGCAGCGAGAAAAGCATCCATCACACTGATTGGCCTGCCCGCCGCTTCGCTGCGCGAAACTGTATTGCCCCAAGCATCTGCGATGCTGGCGTTGACGGTCAGAATTCTGCCTTCAAATCGCATCGGCAACTCATATTGCAGCCAGTCATCGAGCCGGCGACGCCGTCGTCCCTGGGCCAAGCGCTGAATTCCATAACGCAGCTCGGCCAACGAGACAACACTAAGAAAAATCCTATCTTCGTCGGCTGAATCCATCCAGGCAACGAGGCCAGGATTTGGCCGCGGTTTGACCCATTCAGAAACCGCGTTGGTATGAAGAAGAAAGTTCACAGATCAATCTTGCGGGGAAGTTCTTTGCGGCGAGGCAGCTTTAGACCCGAGCCCCTAAGCGGTGATGCCGCAAGAAATTCAGCCAAATTGCCGACGCGCATTGTCTTCCGCTGCCACTCCGATGCACCCACCACGACGACCGCGGTGCGGCCCTTCCGCGTGACCGTCTGCGGACCCTCCGACATGGCTCGATCAATCACTTCGCTGAACTTTGCCTTGGCTTCAGCAACGGTCCAGATTTGCGAACTCATAGGCAAAATCTCCTGTGTTGATCGTAATAGTCATTATAGTCATCTGCGAAACTAGACACAAGTAGTTCACACGTCGCCTGCCGGGCGTGGGCTCGCCGCGCTCGCTGGACAGCCGAGGCGGCTGTCCCCACATGATTCTCGTGAGCCTCGTCGGTTGCGTGGCGTCCTTGTGCTGAAGTTTGCTACTGCCCCATGCCCGTGAGACGGGCTGCGTCCTGCATCATCGTCAGTCTGCGCTGCTGCTGGTCCAGCATCTCCTGCATGTGGGCCAGGCGTTCCATCTGAATCGACTGGTAGCGGTTCACCGGAGTTTTGTACTGTGCGGTGCCCACCACCGCATGCATCGACTGATTCACGCGGTCGATGCGCGCCTGCAGATCGGCAATCCGTGCTTCCTGATTCTCGATCTGCGGCTTCCAGTACTGGCCGGCGCGCTCTTCGGCCAACAGCCGCTGATTCGCGTGCTGGTCCGAGTACCTATCGGCGAACTGCTTTACGCCGGATACGGTCGTCATCGGCTCCGAAGACTCCGGGATGTTCGACGGAGCGGAGGGAAGATCCTGATTCGTAATCACTTTGGGCGTCGATCCGGTTGCTTGCTCTGCCTGCTGTTTCGCACGGTTGGCGCGGGCCAAATCGGCCAGCGAATTTCCCGCCTGAGACTGGCCTATTGCAGCTGCATTCAGTAATAATCCGACAAAGAAAATTGCCCACGCCACTCGCTTCACAGACCCTCCTCGGAGCCGTTCTGCCAAGATCGTCCTGACTAAAATCGTCTTGACTATCGTCCTGACGAGGACCGTCTCGGCAAAGACCGCTCGCTATAAGGAGAACCCAGCGTGGCGCACTTGTCGCGTTCCAAAGGTCTAATCCGCGGCAAACGAAAGGCACCGGCCTCAAGTGACCAAGGTACCCCCATGTGCCCTCGCAGGGGGCGCTGTTTTTCATCTTGCTTGCCAGCACCAACGAAGGACGGGCGAACAACGGTCAATGAGCGCTATCGCCTGTTTGCGACAGCTACGCGCTACGCATCGTGGAATCCCTCTTGATCCAAAGCGCGAGAACCCCGAACAAAACTGATATGACAGATAGGGCTGCCAGTTTCACGAGCCAATATGGACTTCTTGCGTCAGGGCGCAGGGGTAGCACTTCAAGAAAGGCATATATAGGGCCGCACATGATTGGGATCGAGAGCAGCACTCGAAGAGACGCTCGCAACCAGCGAAAAGACCGACGCCGAACCCTGCGCTCGATAATCTCGGCTGTGAAGCCAAGGCTCAGGGGAACCAGTAGCGCGGCCAATAGTGGAGAGAACATGAACCATGCGATTCCCAACGCGGGGGAATCATCATGCGGTGCGATCACGAAAGCTAGAAGGCAGAAGACCACGATAATGGAGACTACGGCCGCGACTGTCGCCGCGAGCGTGTATTTGATTATTGTCGAGCACCAGAATGGCACCGCATCATTATATCGTTGATACCGAGAATCCTCTCCGGCTAATTGAGGAGAAATCCCGATTACACTCATTACCCCACGGCACGCATGCAGCCGAACTCCGCTCGGCGGACAGCCGAGGCGGCTGTCCCCACATCTGTCGTGGTGATCCCTTACCCTTTCGTTGTGAAGGCCAACGTCAGCAGCGTTTTCTGTTCGACTTCATGCGCTTTGGCGCTGCCCGTCGCGGGGCTGGCGCTGGAGCTGCGTTTTACCGACATCACGTGGCGCGCTCCGGCGATGCGTTCGAGACGCGGGAGCATGTTGAATAGAGCTCCCATGTTGGCCGGCTCTTCCTGCACCCAGACGATGTCGCCGGACTCACCGTGGCGGGCGAATTCCGCGGCGAGTTCTTTCTCTGGGAAGGGATAGAGCTGTTCCAGAAATACAATGGCGGTGCTATTGTCTTTTCGTTTCTTACGCTCGGCCTGGAGTTCATGGCCGATTTTCCCGGTGCAAACCAGGATGCGGTCGGCCTCGCCGATCTCCATGTCAGGGATTACGTTCTGGAAACTTTTGCGGGTAAAGTCCGCGATGGGCGAAGACGCGTCGGGATGCCGCAGCATGCTTTTCGGTGTGAACACTACCAGCGGTTTCCGCCAGTGGCGCAGCGCTTGACGACGCAGCAGATGAAAATATTGTGCGGCGTTCGAAGGCTGCGTAATTTGGATGTTGTGCTTCGCAGCCAGCTGAATGAAACGTTCGATACGTGCGCTAGAGTGTTCTGGTCCCTGGCCTTCGTAGCCGTGAGGCAAAAGCATCACCAGGCCGGAGAGCAGGCTCCACTTGGCTTCTCCGGCGGAAATAAACTGATCGATGATGGCTTGTGCCACGTTTACGAAATCTCCGAACTGCGCCTCCCACAGAACCAGTGCCTCGGGATAGTCGCGGCTGTAGCCGTATTCGAAGCCGAGCACGCCGGGCTCGGAAAGCGTTGAGTTATGGATTTCGCACCGAGCTTGATCAGCCGCTACGTTTTCCAGAGGAACATATTCGTTTTCGTTTTCGATATCAATGAGAACGGAGTGGCGCTGATTGAAGGTGCCGCGGCGCGAGTCCTGGCCGGAGAGTCGAACTGGGATTCCAGTTTTCACCAGGCTGGCGAAGGCCAGAGCTTCGGCCATGCCGTAATCCACGGGCCGCTTCCCGGCAGCCATTTCGGCGCGCTGCTCCAAGAGTTTTTTTACCTTCGGATGGATGTGAAAGCCTTGAGGATACGTGGTGAGATGGGCACCCAGCTCCGCGAGTTCCTGCGTGGAGATTCCGGTCTCCACCTCGTACTCCGGCTTGTGAAGGCCGCCGTAGTACTGATCCCAATAATTGGGCAGCTCGCGCAGGGTTGGCTTCTTGGTAATTTTGCCGGCATCTTTCTGCGCGGTTTCGAACTCGGCTTTGATCGCTGCGGCTTGCGCGGGAGCATCGGTTGCGCCGATATCGTCGGCGTAAATTTCCCAGAGCGGCGGATGCTCTTTGATTTTCTTGTAGAGCAGGGGCTGAGTGATGGTGGGGTCGTCGACTTCGCTGTGACCGTGGCGGCGGTAGCCGATGAGGTCGATCACGACATCGGTTCCGAACTGATAGCGGTATTCGACTGCGAGGCGGGCGACACGCACTACGGCATCTACATCTTCTCCATTGACGTGGAAAATTGGGATCGACTGCCGGCGCGCGATGCAGGCGGCGAAGCGCGTGGAGTGCTCTTCGGTATAGCTGGTGGTGAATCCCAACAGATTGTTGACGACCACGTGAATGGTGCCGCCGACGGTGTAGCCGGGTAAGTCGGCGTAATTCATGGTTTCGGCGAGGATGCCTTGCCCGGCGAATGCAGCGTCGCCGTGAACTAGCAGCGGGAGATACTTTTCGCGTCCGCCTTCACCGCTGCGGTCTTGTTTGGCACGAGTGCGGCCAACGGTAACCGGGTCAACAGCTTCCAGATGGCTGGGATTCGAAACCAGATGGATGTGAACCTTGTTGCCGCTGCGGGTCGTGTACTCGCCGGTGGCGCCCATGTGATATTTCACGTCGCCGGAGCCGAGGACGCTGCGTGGGTCGACGTCTTCGAAGCCGACAAAGATTTCTTCTGGATCTCGCTTGGCGACGTGTGCGATCACGTTCAGACGACCGCGATGGCTCATTCCCATCACCAGTTCGGTAGCGCCGAGCCTAGAACCGCGGTCGAGAAGCTCGTCCACCAACGGAATGAGCGCGGTGACGCCTTCCAGCGAAAAACGTTTGCTGCCGAGATAGCGCTGCTGCATGACTTGCTCGAATACGTCGGCGCGGATTAGTAAGTCGAGGACGCGAGCCTGATCGACAGGTTGCGGCTCCGACTCCATCCGCTCGTAGATCCAGCGCCGGCGTTCCGGAGCGTAAATGTGATTGATTTCGACACCGATGGTCGAAGAGTAGATGGCGCGGGCTTCACGCGTGTATTCGCTTTCAATCTGCAATTCTGGAGTGGGACGCGGAGGCAGAAAGCCGAGGGGATCGAGATCGCCCTCGAGGTATCCCCAATTGCGAAAGGAGTTGAAAGCGCTTTCGCGCTCGGAGTTGTTCTTGTGATTTTCGACGACGATGGCGCCGCCGTTGGAAGGGTTGGATTTCGGGCTAGGCATAAGTTCGTTACTAGAATAAAGGATGCGCGGCTTGATGCGGGGGATTCGAGCGGCGGGAAAACCTTTAACACGGGGGACACTGAGAAACACAGGGTGGAACACATTGATTTAGCCAATGACTTTATAAGGCCGCATCATTTCGTTGTCTTCGTGTTCGAGCACATGGCAATGCCATACGTAGCGGAATTCATCTCCGGGGTTGACTTGTGTCCCCGGCGGCAGATCGAAACGCGCAATCACGCGTGTCACGTAGCCGGAATAGGTCTTGATCGTATCTTTCCAGGCGGGGCGCTCGTTCGATTCCGGCGGCATCGGTATGCCGGTGAAAACGAGCTTGCCGGTCTGCGCGTAAGTTTTCACATCGAAGGTCTGGCGATTCAGGACTTGAAATTGCACCAGATGAATGTGCATGGGATGCACATCGCCGGTGGCGTTGGCGAAGGACCATATTTCCATAGAGCCCGCCTTGGGATCTTCCGTAATTGGATCATCCCAATGTTTTTGGCCTAAGAGTCCGATCATAGTGTAGCCATCGGAGGGGCGATCCATTTCGGTGAGAGCCAAGACTCTTTCGCGAACGGCGTGAGAAGGATCGAGCGAGGACCACGGCACGAGCACATCCGGAAGCGAACTCGTGTCTTTGCCGGAGAGTGGCTTTGTTACTTTGAAGAGCATCACGTCGGAAGGCACGATCTCGCCCCCACGGGCATAGGGAGCGGGCGCGTCGTTGATGAGGGCGAGATTCTCTCCTTTGTGTTCGGAGAAATCAATCACGAGATCAAAGCGTTCGCCGGGAGAAACGATCAGATAATGCAAGCTCAATGGCGCAGGCAGAAGGCCACCATCGGTTCCAATTTGACGGAAAGGTGGAGCGTCCGCGGGCGTGTCGGAGGGTTTGCCGGTAGCATCGGCCGGTACTAGAGTCAGGTGATAGAAACGCGAGTTCGAACCGTTCACCATACGGAAGCGGTACTTGCGGGGTTCGACTTCGAGGAAGGGTGCGGCCTTACCGTTCACGCAAATGGTGTCGCCGAAAAATTCCTGCATCCACATGGGGTGGGTGCCGTTCTTGGCCGGGGGATAGAGCAGCGAGCCATCCACGCCAAAGCTTCGATCCTGAATCATCAATGGAATTTCGTAGGGGCCGCTGGGCAGATTGAGCGCGTCTTCCTGGTCGTCGCGAATCGCGTAGAAACCAGCTAACCCCGCATAGACGTTCAGACGAGTGATGCCGAGAGCATGATCGTGATACCACAGCATGGTGGCGGATTGTTCGTTGGGATAGTGAGTGGGATTGGCAGCAGCAACGGCACCAGTCTTGCCATCGGGCGTGAACCAGGAGTCCGGGTAGCCATCGCTTTCGGGCAGGGTTTGGGCTCCATGAACGTGAGTGACAGTGCGGACTTCAGGAACGCTTTCCTCCGAGCCATGAATGGTGTAGTCGATGGGAAGAAAATGCTTCGTGGGAAGTTGGTTCGTCCATTTGATAGATAGAGACTGGCCTTTCCGTACTTCGAATGTCGGTCCCGGCCACATGCCGTTGTAACCCCACATCGTTGCGGCAGGAAGGTCGCGATGGGCCTTGTGCTGAAACGGCACCATGCGAATGGGAATCGGCAAGCCCGATTTCGGGCGAATAACGGGAGGGATCGACAGAGGAGTTACGTAGCTCGCGAGCGGCCCAGCGCCTTCCGCCTCGTGAAACTCTGGGGCCATGCCAGTATGAGGCGCGCCCATCTTCATGCCGGAAGTCATGCTCGCTTGCTGCGCCAACAGACGTGGCGCCACAAAAAGGCCTGCGCCAGAGTAAAGACCCAAACGCAGCAAATCGCGTCTACTTAAAGGCAAAACATTCTCCCTGTTGATTGTCTTTGCTTCGGGTTCAAAGAGGTTAATATCTGGACCCGCTCTGGCTTCATGTTTTCACGCCGCCAACTGCAGGCGATGTGAATATCTGATGAAAATGCAGTGCCAAAAATCGAACTGCTCCGCGCACAAGCGGAAGCCGACCAGGGAAATGGATTCCCTGATCGGCTGCTCAAGTTGCCAATCCAACTGGACTCCCGTTAGCGCGAGGCCGCGGTCGTAGTCGGATGAAAGTCAAACGCGTCAAACAAATCATTGATCGCCGGAGTGTTCAACGGAACGTAAGGATTGTCCTTGGACACTTTCGGGTTTGGCAGGTTGTCACGGCTTCGCGCGGTCAACGGGCTCAAGCCGAAATTCCTCTCGATGAACTTAATGATCGAAACGTGATCCCCATAGCTGTGGCTGATATGTCCACCCTCGCTAAAGGGAGAAACGATCAGCAACGGAATACGGGTGCCGTCTCCAAAGAAGTCGACGGGCTGAATGTAGCCGGAGTCATAATAGCCGCCGCCTTCATCGAAGGTGATGAAGATGGCGGTGCTGGCCCACACTTCGGGTTGGGCTTGCACTGCGTTGACTATGTTTTTCACGAAGCCTTCGAACACTTCGAGCTTCGAGGATGCTGGATGACCATCCGACGGCCAGCCCGGTTTTACGATGGAAACTGCCGGCAGGTCGTTCGCTTTGATGTCCTCGTAAAGGTTCTGCGAATCCTGAATGTGCTCCGTACGGAGCGTAGCGTTGGTCATGATATCTGTTGCATAGTTAAACGGGTTGCAAATGTTGCAGTAGGTATCGAGGGGGTTGGCAAAGGTTGGATCGGACAGAAAGACATTCCAGCCGTCTCCGTAATACTTCCATGAAATGTTTTTCTCCAGAAGAGCGTCACCAATGTGGCGCACCGAGCTCCCTGGAACGGTAAACGGAGAGAGCTTCAGAGACGAAGAGCCGTCCCCATTGTAGCCGGGGTTGTAGTTGTTCAGAATGTAATAGTGTCCCTTCTCGCAATTGGGGGCGATTGGACGGGGCAGTTCCTCCAAATAATTCACAATGGCGGGTACGCCGGGCTGGCTCAGGTCAGCGCAGTTGACGTAACTTCCGCCACCAGTGCCGTTTCCGGCTCCGTAGCCATCGGCGTCATACCAGTTGTTGGTTCCGGGCTGGGGATCAGGATTTTCGATCTGATTCTTCGGTGGAGTCCTGGCATTTCCCTTGCCATCGCTGTACCAGATGGAATCGGCAAAGCCGAACTCAATGTGGTTCGCCATGGTTCCCCCCATCACGGATTGATGGAAGTTGTCGCTCATTGTGTATTTGTCGGCCAGGCTCTTCATGTAAGGGGCATCCCCCTTGAGCACGTTGAAAAACTCCATGGCGGTCGAACCTTCCCCAGTGGAAAGGAAACTGGAAGGCGGTGTAGTTGAACCGCTGGAGCCGTCGCTGCCTGCGCCAATCGTGGTTTCAACCCAGGGGAAGAGGTCATTCAAACAGCCGCTGGGATTGTCGGCAGTTGCATATGCCACGTCGCAGTCCGTCTGCTGCCACATCTGGAAGAATCGGTGCACCGGGCTGTTGGCATAATCGTTGTATGTGAGCGTAGGGGAAGTAAGCTGGAAAGCGCCTTCGGGCAAATTGAACACATCGGGAATACGAGTGTCCGCAACCGCGTACGGAGCAAGGCCGGTACCCCCGATCGTCAGATCGACGTAATAGCTGGGCCAAAGTTGGCCGGGTTCAATTTCCTTGGCCAGCGCCAATGTTGGAACGTAGGGGGTAGTGGGTCCGCCCGCGACCACGGGCGGAACATTAGTATAAACGGTCTTTTCCGGAGGATGAATAGAGTAGGTTCCCGCCCCGACAGTGGTGCTATCGACCGCGCTGTATTGGGCCGCGAGCGAGTAATTGGGGCCGCGACTTCCATCCGCCTTGATGATTCCCTTCGACAGGAGATTGGAGACGGTCTCCCCATTCTTGGGCCTATACGTTGCGAATACGTGATCGAAGCTTCGGTTTTCTCCGATGATCACGATAACGTGCTTGATAGGTGAGGTGGTTTTCACTTGCTGGTCAGGGTGCTGGGCTGGTGGTTCCGCAACGGCGGGAACCGGCGCCCCCAGGTTGACCAGCAGAGCAAATAAGCTGGTGCCAACCGCGAGGTGCTGTCTGGCTTGCGCCAAGAAACTGGGTGACGTCATGAAGTTCCTCCTGAGGCTAGACAAAACTACAGACGCCAAGGTAGCGGTCTTACCGTTACTGGGAGGTAACAGGGAGATGAATTCGAGATGAAAAGAAATCCACAGGTCCGAGAGTGGGTGGAGTGTTGCGCGGGAAAATGGCCGACCGGCCAAGCGCCGACTCCATGTAAACTGGCGTGAATCCTTCGAGCAAACACAGCAATGCCAACTCTTTTGGGAATACCGCTGGATGTTAACTCGTCTTTTCTGCGTGGAGCTTCACGCGCACCGGCGAAAATCCGCGAGGCTTGGCGCAGCGATGCATCGAACCAATGGTCGGAGTTGGGCGTGGATACGGGGGCGGCGGAGGCGTTTACAGATGCCGGGGATTTGCGGCTCGACGACTCGCGCGACACCGTCACCGACGACTTCGGAGAAATTGAGCGCGCGGTGAGCCAGTTGCTGCGGAAAGGTGAGCAGCCGATTTCGCTGGGCGGAGACCATTCCGTTACTTATCCCATCTTGAAGGCTTTTGCGAAACACTATCCCGAACTGACGATTCTGCATTTTGATGCGCATCCGGATTTGTATGACGAGTTCGAAGGCAGCCGCGTGTCCCATGCCTGTCCGTTTGCGCGAATCATGGAAGAAGGGCTGGCAAAGCGGCTGGTGCAGATCGGAATCCGTAATTTGAACCGGCATCAGCGCGAGCAGACAGAAAAATTCCATGTGGAGATCATTCCGATGGCCGCGCTTCCCGCCTATGACCGGCTTAAGAATCATGGGCCGGTGTATATTTCGTTCGATATGGACGTTCTGGATCCGGCATTTGCCCCTGGGATCTCGCATCGCGAGCCGGGAGGCATGACGGTGCGCGAAGCGATTTCTCTCCTGCATGCTGTCGAAGGAGAAATCGTCGGCGCCGACATTGTTGAATACAACCCTGAGCAGGATGTAGCGGGAATGACAGCGATAGTGGCCGCAAAGATTCTAAAAGAATTGATGGGGAAGATGATTGCGGCGAGGTGAGTACCGGTCCCAACCAACTTCGAGAGAGGAGACGATGTGCAAAATAACGGCCTGATGCAAGTTCCAAGCCCGTATTCAGTGGACGAAACCGTGAAACGTTTTGAGTCGATTCTTACCGATCGGGGTCTCCAACTGTTCGCTTTAATCAACCACAGCGGCGAAGCGGCGAAAGTTGGAATCAAGATGCGTTCCACGAAACTTTTGATTTTCGGCAGTCCGAAAGGCGGAACGCCGGTAATGGTGGCCGCGCCCACGATCGCGATTGATCTGCCGCTGAAGGCTCTGATCTCCGAAGACGAGAGTGGTAAGGTTTGGATCACCTACAATACTCCCGAGTATCTGCAGCAGCGACACGCCGTGCCCCAGGATTTGGTGAAGAATATTTCGGCCGTAGGCGCATTGGTGGCGAAGGCTGTGGAGTAAGAATCCTGCACCGCCGAGGTCCCCGAGAAAGACCGCAGAGCGCGCGGAGGACAGGACTTGTTCTGAGCAGTTTTTGAGCTTTAACCGGCGGCCGAGTTCGGAACACTTGTTACGATCAAATCTCTATGGCGAACGAACTGGAAAAGGAAACAGCGGCGCGAGCCAGCATGCGGTTCGTGAAAGATGGTCAAGTCGTCGGGCTGGGGACAGGATCAACGGCGGCGTATTTCATTCAGTTGCTGGGCGAGCAGGTAAGAAACGGATTGCGGATCCGAGCTATCCCCAGTTCCGATCGGTCACGGGAGCAGGCGGCGAGCCTGGGGATTCCACTCACTACTCTGGATGAGTGTCAGCAGATCGATGTGACCGTTGACGGCGCGGACGAAGTCGATCCGCAACTGCGCTTGATAAAAGGTGGCGGCGGTGCGCTGTTGCATGAAAAGATTGTGGCCTCGGCAACCAGACAGCTTGTAATCGTGGCCGACGCAAGCAAGAGAGTTCCAGTGCTGGGAAAGTTTCCTCTGCCGGTGGAGGTGGTGAAGTTCGCGAAGGCGCCGGTAATGAAAAAGATTGAAGCGTTGGGCGCGCGAGTGGAAATGCGGTATAACTCCGACGGTACGCCATTCCTAACCGACGAAAACAATTACATCCTTGATTGCCACTTCGGACAGATTCGGGGCGCGGATGGCTTGGCGAACAAGCTAAGTGACATGCCAGGAATCGTCGAGCATGGACTCTTCATCGGCATGGCAAGCGTGGTTCTGGTGGCAAATGGCAGTGAAGTCATCGAACTGCGGCGCTGACTAAGAATGGGCTTGAAGTGCGAACGCACAGAAAGGCATGGGAGGCCGAATAGCAGTGGCAAATGCAGAATCAGTCGGGACTAAACCCGCGCAGGCGCAAAGGCAGCATCCCCATTCCCGCCGGCACAGCTTGCGGTACGGCTTGCAAGAGCCGCTGGATGTGACTGTGCTTCGTTCCGGAGTTCCCGACTCAGTTCCGGGACGCTCCTTGAACCTGGGAGCTGGCGGAGTGGCTGCGGTTCTGGCGGGAGAGTTACTGCCGGGTGAAGTGGTAGGAGTGGAAATTCATCTCCCGAAATCCGCGGTTACGCTGCGCGCGCGGGCGCGGGTTCGGCATCACGACAAGCTGCGTTGCGGAATGGAGTTTGTCGGGCTTACGGCCGATCAGCAGGCGGCGATCCGCATTTTTGCGGAAGAGACGAAAGCGGACCCGGAAAAAGATGTGCGTCCAAAGCTTCCTCCGGAAGCGACATTTTCTGAAGGCGGGCAGCCGCGCGATCCAAAGCCTTCTGCCCGCAAACAACGCGTAAAAGTATGGGGGTTTTTTCTGGTATCGGCCGCCATTCTATTGGCTCTTTTTTGGTGGCGCTGGAACCGGGTGTGGG
>JBAVGI010000165.1:0-1545 GCA_049684755.1 Candidatus Sulfotelmatobacter sp. | reverse complement strand
GTGGACATCGCAAGCTCCTAGCTGCTAGCTCCCGGCTGGTTGGCGTTGCTGCGTGAGTCGCGGCCACGAATCCGGCTTGCGGCTAGAAGCTAGTAGCTAGAAGCTTTCTTTACGGCACCAGCAGAATCTTGCCTGTGGTCTTGCGTTCTTCCATGTCGATCTGGGCCTTTGCGGCTTCTGCGAGCGGATAGGTGAATTCTGTGCGCAGCTTGAGTTCTCCCTTGGCGACCCAGTTGAGCACCTCGCTCGATCGCCATTCAAGTTCAGCACGCGTGGCGATGTAATGCCAGAGCGTGGGCCGGGTGATGAAGAGCGAACCTTTGCTATTGAGCTGAGTGAGATCGAACGGAGGAACCGGACCGCTGGAAGCACCGAAGAGCACCTGCAGTCCACGCGGGCGGAGACAGTTGAGGCTCTTTTCGAAAGTCGTCTTGCCCACCGAATCATAAACTACATCGACGCCTTTGCCGGCGGTGAGGCGCTTGACTTCGGTTTCGAAATCTTTTTCGGTGTAGAGAATGGCGTCGGAGGCGCCGGCCTCGCACGAGAGCTCGGCTTTGGCCTTGGTTGAAACCGTGGTGATAACACGCGCTCCGATGCGGGCGGCCATTTGCGTGAGCAGCAGCCCCACCCCGCCGGCACCGGCGTGTACCAGCGCAGTTTCGCCCGCTTTGAGCGGATGCGTGGAGAAGGCGAGGTAATGCGCGGTCATGCCTTGCAGCATGGCTGCGGCCGCCTGCTCCATAGTGACGCCTTGCGGAATCTTGACAAGTTGCGCGGCGGGAACCAAAGCATACTCGGCGTAGCTGCCGATGACGGCTGCGGAAGCGACGGCGTCGCCCGCGGCGAAACCTGTAACACCGGGACCGAGTTCTTCAATTGTGCCCGCACCTTCACTGCCGGGGGTCATGGGCAATGCGGCTTTATAGACGCCTTTGCGGAAGTAGATCTCGATGAAGTTGACGCCGGTGGCTTCAACGCGGATCAGCACCTGGCCTGGCCCCGGCTCGGGGATGGAGAGATTGTCGGCAACCTGAAGAACTTCGGGTCCGCCAGTGGAGTGAATCTGGATGGCTTTCATGACAGGGATAAGGATGAACCCTGGGGGCGGAGAAAGGCAAGGGAATAGGGAATAGTCAATAGGGGGTAGGTGTACAGGCAAGGCTCGAAAAGAATATGCAGGCCGTCAAAGGCCATCTACGTTCGCGCGGAGAGCGCCGGCCGCGAGCTTCAACTATTCCCTATTGGCTACTCTCTATTTACTGCTTCTACAGCAGTCCATCCTGGCGCTCTGAGAGCAGGCTTTGCTCTTCGGTGGGGACGAGGCGGACCAGTCGATCGACGGTATAGGACGCGGGGTGCTGGCTGCTGTAATAGTGGCGGACTTGCAATTCGCCGAGAAGGCCGAGAGCCAGCAATTGAACGCCGGCAACGATGAGCACGGAAGCGATCACGAACATCGGCCCGTGGTTATGCATGACGCTGACCTGCGGATGGAGGAGCTTCGTGCCCAGGAGCACAGCCGCCATCACGCTCCCGGTGAAC
>JBAVGI010000164.1:0-38013 GCA_049684755.1 Candidatus Sulfotelmatobacter sp. | reverse complement strand
GTCGGATAGTAGATCACCGCGGGAACAATAATTAGATACGCCAGAAGATATACGGCGCCGGGCACGGCATGCTGTTCACGAAAGAAAAGTCCGCGAGCCCAGTTCACATCGTACTGCGGACGCCAGAAGTAGTTGATCGGAACAACGATCCAGGCAGTCAGCGTCTGATATTTCCATCCTCTTGGGTCATAGCCTACACGATGAATAGCCCACAGTAATAACGGGGGCGTGACTGCGTGAAACAAGCTGAGCAACCGAATCGGCAACGGAACCTGATGATCGAACATGAATTCCGTGCCGCCAATCAAATGTCGCCCGCTTACGAAAGCGGCTGCAAGATCGGCAGTGAATAGAATCTGAAAAACTAGAAGCCCGGTTGCCTGCCACGAAAATAGCAAAGCACTTTCCAGCCAAAGGGCGACGGAAATAAACAGATTGCCAAGGTCGCAGAAAAAAAGAAAATTCTGCGAACCATACTGCCGCCAGTACAAAGGCACCCACACGATCAGGCCCGCAGTCCAGACTACTTTTAACCAGAGCGGGATGCGCATGACAGCGTAATTGTATGCGGGAAACAGCCTCGAGGTACAAGCCCTAAAACCCGCGTCTGGCAAGCCCAAAGCCGCCCCAGCACAATTACCACCGTAACTTGCTGCAGCTTACGGGTGTACCTACGATGAATTCAATATGGGTTACCAAGCACTCCTTTTCTGTCCCGACGAAAAAACAGCTCGCACCGTCACGCAGGTTCTCAGCGAGTTGGACTTCGAAGTAGTTCCCTGTACCGAACCCTTCGCCGCAGTCAAGAAATTGATGGGGGAGCACTTCGACGCGGTCGTGGTTGACTGCGACAACGAGCAAAATGCCACGTTGCTCTTCAAAAGTGCCCGCAATTCGCCGAACAACCAATCGGCTCTTGCTGTAGCAGTCGTCGAAGGGCAAGCGGGGGTGGCAAAAGCTTTCCGAATTGGCGCAAACCTGGTTCTCACAAAGCCGATTAACGTGGAGCAGGCGAAGGGCACGCTGCGAGTTGCACGTGGCTTATTGCGCAAGAACGAGGGCGCTAGGCCGCCGGCTACAATTACAACTGCTAAGCCCGCAACTTCCGCGCCTGCATCGGCTAAGCCGACCTTGGTTCCAAGTCCGGTTGTTCCGCGCCCCCTGTCGGTTGTGAGTCCGCATCCCGCACCCACCGCGTCTCCACAGAAAGCGTTTCAGCAGCCAAGTTTTGCCGCGTCGGCATCGAGTGCGCTCTCGGAATCGGGAGAAGACAAACGATCTGTTGAAGCCGCGTCCCAACCCGCGGCGCCCTCGAGTATCGCTTCGATTACAGCCTCCGATGCGAAGAGAGACATCAAACCCATTCAAGAAATTCCAGCGACGCTGAAAGTACCGTCGTCCCCTTCTGCTGCAGGAGCGGCGAGCGCAGCGGCGCCGGCCCGAGAATCGGCAAGCATTGTCGCGCCCGAAAAGCCTGCGACAGCCACCCCGGACTCGGAAACCCCGGCTGGCAAAGCCGGCTCAACCGCGGAAGGTTGGCCAACTCAGGACGCTGTTTCTCCTGCTCCCTCTTTCACATTTGGCGGCGCGGTTGAGAGCGGCGCAAAATCCTCGGGCGGTGGAAGCAAGAAGATTCTGCTGGCGGTGGCCGCAGTGGTGGTAATCGCGGCAGCGGGTTATGTCGGTTGGACAAAGATGCCGCATTCGGATGGAGCGGCGAATACTCCTTCTTCACCGGTCGTCGCGAAACCCGCGGCACCCGCAATTTCCCATGATGCGCCGAGTGCGGTGGCACCACCGGCAGACGATTCGTCGGCTGCAACTCCGGTGATTCCGGCATCAACAGCACCAATGCATTCCGCAGTCCCGGCAAAATCCGGCGTGACTGCTCAAGCTTTTCCTGACGCAGGCAACGCCAAAGATCGCAGAGCCAGTGTTGGAGATTCGTCCAAGCCCGCGCAAGATGTGCTAGCGGAGAATAAGATTCCTGCGACGTCGGTCTCGCAACCTATCGTGGTCAAGAAAGGCACGGCGGAAACGACATCGGCAAAGCCTTCGCCAAACGACGAAGCCGCTCCCAACATCACTGCGATCGCTCCGGCCGGCAATGGCGGAACACTGCCAAACCTTCTGGGGAATCAGAGCACTGCACCAACGCCGGTGCTGCGGACTTTGAATGTGTCGCAGGGCGTATCGCAAGGATTAGCGATCAAAAAGACGTCACCATCCTATCCCGCAAACGCATTGCGTATGGGAATCGAAGGCTCGGTTCAGCTACTGGCGACGATCTCCAAGAAAGGCGATATCTCGGCGGTGAAAGTTCTCAGCGGAGACCCGAGCCTCGCCCGCGCAGCCGCCGATGCGGTAAAACAATGGAAGTACAAACCCTATCTGCTGGATGGCGTTCCCGTCGAAATTCAGACTCAGGTAACGGTTAATTTTAAGCTGCCGCGCTAGGCTCCCGGCCCTTTCGCCATCAAAAACTCAGCTTTAACGAGAACTCGATCACGCGCGGAGAGCCCAGCGCAAAAACGCCGGAGCCGAGTCCCAGACGGTTGCTGCTTGGCTGTCCTCCCGCAGTACCATTCATCGTACCTGGTTGTCCGCTCAGAGTGCCGTTCAGCGGGTTCCCGGGGCCGTCAAAATTCGACAAGTTGAATACGTTGAAGAGCGAAACGCCCGGCTGTACTTCAAAGCTCTCCTTGAATTTGTAGACCCAGTTCAAGCTGGCGTCGAAGGCGCGCAACCATCCCATTCCCACCTGGTCATACGGAGCTGCAGGTACAACCTGTTGCACTCCTCCCAGGGAAGTTAACTGCCCCAAACTAAGCAACCCGCTGGCGATCAGCGTCTGCCCGGCAGGAGTAGGCTGCCCCGCGAAATTATGATTGTAGTTGTTAATAAAATTGTTGATGGTGTAGCGGCCAATGCCGTGCTGAAAAGAGCCGATGTTCGTGCCCGGAAGCACATCGCCATTGCCACCGTTGGAAGCGAAGCTGCCGTCGCCCGTACCATCGCCCGTGACATCGGTAACGAAAATGCCGCCGGCATTTCCTGTTGGGTTCAGTGCCAGGGTTACGGGTAGCGGGCTATAAAAATGCCCAATCATGCCCAGCCGAAAGTGATAAGGCAGATCCATAGTTCCGCCAAAAGAGATCTGATGCTCACGGTCAAGCCCGTTCGGACCGATGAAGCTCTGGGGATTGTTGAAGTCGGCGGCGATATTCACGAAATCATTGTCTGACACGGGCGCGATATAGCGCTGCAATTGATAAGACGCCTGCAAATCAAAATTCGTCACCGCGTTGAACGGATGCTCCAAATGCTGCTTCAACGAAGCCTGCACCGCGGTGTTCTTCGCGTAGCCGATGGGGAACAGCATCTGGTTAGCTCCCAGATTCTGGTTGATGCCGGGGAATGCGGCGGTCGGACACGGGCCTCCGCCGCAAAACGAGTAACCGGAATCGAGTCCGTTAGAGGCATAACTGCTGATGGTTGCGCCTTTGGAGATGGCGCAGTTAATCGAAGCGGGATCAGACGCAGCGGGGCAACCTAACTGCGCGTTCGTGGTTGAAATGGCCGCCATGGCATTTGCCAGGTTGAAGAAACGTGCGTCGCCGACGTGATTCGTATCAATCGCGAGCAGGGTATGAGTCTCAATGTTACGAAGATAATCGACTGTAAGCACCATCCCCGGACGGATCTCATGCTGAAGACCAACGTTCATTTGTAGCGAGCGAGGGCTGACGTAGTTCGGAGCTAGCAGAGCCGTACCCGTAGCGTCTTCTCCGTCCGCCAATGCGTTGCCGATAAATGAAGGATTGCTGGCTGGCCCTGCAGCGAGAGTGGACGCCTGATACTGCGATTGAAGAGTGGAAATCTGACTCGCGACGCTTCCAATGGGCTGCCCGCAAAATGAAAGGTCGGGTGTCCCACCATTCGGGAGAGTAAAACTTGAATTGGCTTGCCCGTTGCTACAAACGGCCGGGTTGGCCAAAAATAAACCTTTCGGCAGACGTGCGGGCCGGTCGAATTCGATGTTGTTCCAGATCGAGTTCTCATAGAAAAGGCCGACGCCAGCGCGAAGCACCGTCTTCCCTCTGCTGGACGGATCCCAAGCCAGACCTATCTGCGGGGCAAAGTTGAGGTTCGGCTGATTCACTCGATTGCCGAGCCCCGCGTAATTCTGGTTGTCGAATTGGTACAAAGATGGAATCGGTCCCAAGTCGCTATCCGTGCGCCCCGAATCCCGTACGTAACGCAAACCGTAAGTCAAAGTGAAGTTAGGCTTGATTTTCCAAGCGTCGCCGAAATAGAACGAGATACGATTGTCCGGGCCGCTGCCACCTGCGGGAAATCCGAAGGCTGGTATTTCCGAGTCGTAACCTTGTCCGTTGCCTAATGCGACGTTGTTTGCGGGGTAATTCAGCGGGTTGCTCGCGCCACCAGGCCGGGCAAGGCAGGCTGCGCTGCAATCCGAAATTCCGGCTCCCACTGCGGGGGCCAGCGAAAGAAAGCTGGCGAAGCCTCCGCCGAAAATATGGTTGAATCCTGCACCGTAACGAAGAATGTGCGCTCCAAGCGCACGGCTGCCGTCATATTTGATCTGATGGTCGGACTGGTAGGTCTGCTGCGGAGCCAGGAAGCTGGGACCGGAACAGAAAAAATCCTCACCCGCACTAAGACAGTCGGGATCGCCGCCGATCGCCAACTCGATTCCGGGAAGCGGGTTAAAGATACTGGTTCCAGCAGTTGCATCTACAATCGCATTTCGGAATTTTATATAGCCAAAGCGAATGCTGTGCGTATAAGGACCAGTGTTGAAGTCCAATCCCAAAGCATGGACTGGCGTGTGATTGACGTTGGCGAAGGGCTGAAAGGAATTCGGAAGGATGGCTGAAACGTCTCGATCCTGATCGTAGGAGAAGCGATAGAAAAACTTGTAGTTGCTATTGATCTGCCAGTCGATACGCCCGATGCCTTCCACCTCATGGAAGGGCGAACTGTAGCTGCCGATCAACGCGGCAAAAGGACCGCTCGGAAGGACTGGATCGATCAAATCTTGCTTGGTCCGTTCTACGTCCAAAAAGAAAAATAATTTATCTTTCAGAATCGGACCACCGAAATTTCCTCCGAACTGACTGCGCTGGAAATAATTGTCACTGCCGCCCGGCAGATTCGCGTCGAAGGTCTGATCGCGGAAATAGTAGTAGCCCTCGCCATGATATTTATTCGTTCCCGACTTCGTGGTCACATTAACCGAACCAGAGGAAGTGAGTTCGGTCGAAAGGTCAAGCGAAGATTGCTGGATCTGAAATTCCTGAATGCCGCTGGCGGGCACGTTTTGAGTGGTCGTGCCTACAGTTTCATCGCTGATATCGAGTCCGTCGACTTCGATGCGGGCAGTACGGCCGAAACGGCCACCGAATGAAATGGAAGAGAAGCCATTCTTAGTGGGATCGAAATTCCCCCCGTCCTGGATCTGCACACCGGGCTCCAGTTGTGCGAGGTCGAGAAAATTCCGGCCGTTGATTGGTAGGTTCTCGATCTGCTGCGAAGTCAACACACCCTGCACCGTTGCCTGCTGAGTGTTTACAGCGACTGCCTCAGCCTGCACCTGGACCACCTGACTGGCTTCTCCGAGTTGCAACTTTACGTTGCCCGAAGCGGTCACACCCACTTGCACTGTGACTGAACTCTCCGAGGTTTTGAATCCGTGAGCTTCCACTCGCAAGCTGTAATCGCCTGGGGTTAACGCGCCCGAGGTATACGCTCCCGCGGACGTAGACTTGGTGTTGATCACGCGCCCAGTTGCCTTATTGACGATAGAGATCTTTGCGTCGCTCACCACGGCGCCCGATGGATCTGTGATCGAGCCTTGAATGCTGCCCGTAGAAATCGTCGTTTGAGCGAACAACGTGACAGAGCACAGCGCGACGCACAACAGAGAAACAGGAACAACGCAACTCCGCGGCACGCGCTGGAGCACAGCTCTGACCAACGACATCGGGCACCATCCTTTGGCTAAATCTACCGATTGGTTCGTCTAGCGATCACGACGCTAAACCAAACCTTAGAATTCGGGCTTGAAATTGGTAACCAATTGTAAACGGTTTTTCGCCTGCCTGAGAGCGGGAGACAGTTTCGTAGGATGCGCGGGAGCTTGCAACGGGTTGGGTCAGCGCCCAGAAGATGAGAAATCAAACGGAACAAATGCAAATCAGCTCGCGGCGATTACTTCGTAAGGCCGCATCATTTCGTTGTCTTCATGTTCGAGGATGTGGCAATGCCACACGTAGCGTCCGGTAAATCCTTCGAACGGCACAATAATCCGAGTAACCATTTTCGAGTGTGCCTGCACTGTATCTTTCCAGCCTGCCTCATTTGCCGCGGGCGGCTCTGGCGGTCCGATAAAGTGAAGCTCACGCTTGGTCTGGAACAGCCAGGGCACATAGGGCTGACGGTCGAGGATCTGGAAGCGCACGAGATGCAGATGGATCGGATGAGAGTCGTTGGTGGGATTGATCAACGACCAGATTTCAGTCGAGCCGAGCACTGGCTTTTCTGTAATCGGCATCTTCCAGTGCGCCGCGTTCAAGAGCAACATCACCGGATTGCCGGCCTTGTTCACGTATTCATTGAGTGTCAGCAGGCGGGTTTGAACGGCGCGTGATTCCGGGATCTTCGCGACCGGCCGCAAAGGCGAGGGCAGCGAACTTATATCCTCCACTTTCCGTAATGAGACGCGGAATTGCATGACCACGAAGGTGTCGCTCTTCAGAATCAGTTGTGCGCCCCGATGCTGGCTGAAGTCGATGACAAGATCGGCACGCTCGGCCGGCGCGATTTCCAGATTGGTGAGCGGGACGGGCGCAGACAACAATCCCTGATCGGTTCCGATCTGATGAAATGGCACTTCGTTAGGATTAGCGGATGCACTCTCGACAAACGATAAATTGTAGAAGCGAGCGTTCGATCCATTCAGCACTCGCAAGCGGTATTTTCTCGGCTCGACCTCGAGATAGGGGAAGAGTTTTCCGTTGACGAGAATAGCATTGCCGAAGATCTCTGGAACCCACGGAGATTGCGGATCCGGCGAAACTGGATAAAGCAGTTGCCCCTGGTGCGTCAACAGCCGGTCGCAGAGGATAAGCGGCAATTCGTATTTGCCTTTGGGCAAATTAAGCGCATCCTCCACGCTGTCTCGAATAAAAAACGTTCCCAATAATCCTGCGTAGACATTGAGGCGATTGATCCCCAGCGCATGGTCGTGATACCAGAGCATGGCCGCGTCCTGCTGGTTGGGATAGTAGTAGAGTGAAGATTTTCCCGGCACAATCCAATCTTCGGGATAGCCGTCGCTCTCCGGCGCGGTCTTCGCCCCATGCAAGTGCACCACGGTGCGGACGGCGGGTTTGTCCGCTTCTGCGCCGTGAATGGTTTGGTCGATCGGCAAGAAATGTTTATCGGGCAGAGCGTTCACCCATTCCACCAGCAGGGATTCCCCGGAGCGCGTCTCGAATGTCGGACCGGGAGTGGAGGAACCGAAGCTCCAGAACTTCGTAGGTGGCAAATCACGATGAACTTTGCTGGCGCCGGGCTGGGCTAGGATTCGATAAAACGGAACGTTCAGTTTTGCGTCAGTTGGGCTGGGACGGTATCCCTGAGGCTTCGCGATTTCAGGAACCGGGAGAGGATCCACGAACAGTGCCAGCTTGCTGACATCAAGCGCCGGAGCCATGGTGGCCACCGACTGCGACATCGCATTGACGAACCCGCTCTTGCCAGCCGCAAGAGTTGTAGCCAGCAAACTCGATCGTTGCAGAAAATCTCGACGTGTAATCACCACATACCTTTTCGCGCAAGCATACAACAACGGCAAGGCACAGGACTCACGATCCACATGCCTTGCCGTTCCGTATCCGGATTGGCGACAAACGCACCCGGCGGGTGCGCTCTAATAGCGTGAGCCAGTGCTGACGGGCTCACCCGTGGTTGGGTTGAGGATAAAAAGGTCGTCGGTCACAACCTGATGGAAGTCGAACAGAGTACTGATGGAATCTGCGATGCCATCAAACGATCCCTGCCCGAGGCGCTGGCCGCTGAGCCAATTATCTTCGATGAAGCGAATCACCGAGGTTTGATCGGTGACCGAATGATCGACAAAATTGTGCTTCGCCCATGGCGAGATGACGAGCAGCGGCTGGCGAGGACCGTATCCGCACCGACCCTGAGCGTGCTTAGTGCCGGGATTCACGCCAGGCAGTGCCGTCGCGCCACTGCCGCAGCTCCCCGGACCAGTGAGAGCATCCGCCGCGCTCTTTGACCCATTCACGATTTGGCCAAGTTGATGATCGTACCAGCCATCGGAATCGTCGTAGAGCACCACTAACGCCGTGTTTGCCCATTCCGGTTGGCCTTGAAGGAAGTTCGCTACCTTCACCACGAACTCCTGTTCATCCAGCGGATCGGAATTCCCCGGATGAGCGTCCTGAATTGCGATTGCTTTGAGGAAGCTCACTGCCGGGAAATTGCCGGCCTGAACCGCGGCAAAGAAATCGTCGACATCGTAATCGTGATTCGCAGGGTCGCCCGAATATCCGATCGTCTTCACCGACTTCGGACGCGCGTGCGTAGGATTTGCAGTTGACGGATAGTACTGGAACGGCGTGTGATGAGGAGCGTAGTCGCCTTGCGTACCAACAATTGACGAAGTCGACTGGCGATTGCATCCAGTACTGCCATCGGGATTAACGATGTTCAGGTTGAAACCTCCGGCAAACCAACCCCACGTTATATTGGCCGCATTGAGCAGATCACCGATGTTTTTTCCGGCCATCTGTACTTGTTCGCTGCCGGAGCACACATCGCCGAACGGATCGGGATCGCCGATCATCGTAAACCCGCCGTTTCCATCCGCTACCAACTCACCGGTACCGCCGAGGTGTTTCGAGACGCCGTTAGTCTGACCTGAAATCAGATTGATGGCGCCCACTGTGGAGGGCCCGAAGTTAGTGCTGTAGTGGTTGTCACTCATCGCGTAGTGCTGAGCATAGTTCCACAACGCGGTGACCGTATTGCCATCGAAATATCCCATCACTTGACCGTTGGTGAGCACCACATCCGGGGGAGCGCTGGGTGGAGGGCCGGCGCTGCCAGTGTTGGCGGGAAACAAATCCATCGCTCCACCGTCGAAGGCTAGCTGTTCAGGAGTGTAATCGTGGTCCATGTCTTGCGTGTTGGCCTGCGAGCGATTGAAGCGGAAGGGATTAGCCGCTCCGCTGCCGTTGAGCGGATTGAGATTGGGATTGTTGTTCAGCAGCGCATTGCTCAAGCCGTTCACGGTAGGTGTGTTCGGGAGTGCGTGAAATTGTGGCTCGCCTTTTGGGTTCAGGGCGTATGGATACGTGCCGAAATAGTGATCGAAGGATCGGTTCTCTCCGAAAATGATCACAATGTGTTTGATCGGTGTGGCTGTTTTAACGGCGGCGGCGTTTGCTACCGGTGTCCACACTGGCCCGGTAATCATTGCCGCAACAAGGCAGATTGACAGAAATTGACGCATAAACTTTTTGTCCTTTCCCAACGGAAGGTGAGGGATGCTGCAATCCTCGGCGATGGTAGGGCAGAAACGTTACGGCAAGGTTAAAAGAAGATTAAAAGAGGCATCCAACTCTACGAACCGCAGGGTCCCTGAGAAAATTCGCCACCGGGCACGGGTGTACGGAATAGAGGCGGTCCGTTACTCGTGTTGCAGGACTTCGTCGATGACCGCCTTTCCGCCCTTGTCGACAGTTATGACTTTATGAACCGGAGCGTAGCCCGTCAGGGTTATATCGACAATGTAATTGCCCGGATCGAGCATCACGTCAACGGGCGAGCTCTTATCGAGCATGTGCTTATTGACGGCAATCTGGGCTCCCTTGGGCTGGGTCTTGATGCTGACCGTGCCCATGCCCTGCGCCTGTTTGCCGCCAAACAGCTTGCCCATTTTGCCTACGGTCTTAATGTCATCCACGTTGCCCAGGGAGCGCAGCGTGGGGGAAAAGCTTACGGTCTGGGCGAGGACAAACTGTGCGTTCGTAGTCTCATCAATAAAGCCAGCCTTGCGCACCAGTACCACATGCTGACCTTTATCTACGGAAACTTGCGCGGGAGTCAGCTTGCCGGTATCTCTGCCATCGATGTAGACACCAGCGCCGGGCGGTGTGCTGGTGACGGAAAGCGTCGCCATAAGCTGGGTGAGATGAGTCACAAGAAACGATTTGTTGCCGGATGCTATGGCAACCGTGCGCGTATCACTCGAGTAGCCTGGTTTGCTGACAGTCACAGTGTGCTGGCCAGCAGTCAAACCGGATAAAGTAAACGGCGTGACCCAGGTAGGATCGGTTTTTCCGTCAAGTTGTACCTGCGCGCCTTGCGGAGTGGAATCAATGGCAATCTGTCCCGGAACAACAATCGCAGCGACGGGAGAGACGTTTTTCTTCTTCGCGTTCTTCCGTCCCCGCGCGGTGGCAGCAACGGCAGCCGAACCCGCAGTTGTCGGTTGAGTTTCAACCACGTCGGCCGGCTGAGTTTGTTCGGGCGCGACAGGTTGCGGTGCGGTGGTCTGCTGCGGTTGCGCCGGAGCAGCAGTTTGACTCGCTACCGGTTGCGCCGCAGGTTGCGGCGGGACAGCACGGCCAGAGTCGTCGTCACTATTCAGATGGTTGATGTGCAGAACCAGCGCAATCGCGATGATAAGAATCACAACTGCAGCACCGGCGATGGAGTAAACCATCAGGCTCGGAGGAACGTTTTTTATTTCCTTGATTGCTTTTTCGGCGACTTCACGCGGTTGAATCTTAGGCTTCTCATCTTCACCGCCCGATCTGAGGTTAGGTGCGGGGGATGGCGGCTGTTGAAATGCCGGCGGCGGTGGTGGCGGCGCTATATAGACTTCCTTCAACGGCGGCAGTTCGGTCATCTCTGAAAAACTGACTCCGCCGCTGCCCCGCGATGGGGCGTTCTCCGTCATCATCGGGTCAACGGAAATTCTAGGCGGCTCAGCGCTGGGCGCTTCCACCTCTGGCTCATCGAGAATGGCAGAAGACATGGACGCGGATGGCGGCGCGGCATTGCCGGTCGCCTTTATTTGGGGAGCGGCGTACGCATTGGACGCTTCTGCGTTCGGCGCCGAGGATGCAGATCGGCCTCCTCCCAGGCCGGCCGCAGCCGCAGCCGCCCTGAGAGCTGGCGGTTGTGGCGTCGGTTTCGAAACCGCCGGACTCGGAGAAGCAACAGGTTTCTTCTGAGCGGGCGTGGGTGATGTGGATGCGAACTTCGGTTGGGCCGCAGCTTTGGCCGGAGCCGCAACTGCCGGCACTTTGGCCGGCGCGGCCGTAGTTTTCGCGGCCTGCGGTTTCGATTCCTTGCACTTTTCCAATTCGTCGAGCAGCGCCCGCCCATTCTGATAGCGCTCATTGGGATCCTTGGCGAGGGCCCTCATGATGAGATCGCTCAGGACAGGATGCAGCTTGGGATTCACCTGTACCGGAGGAACCGGCGTGCTCTCAAGGATACTTTGGCGAAGGGATTCCGAATTCTCACCTTCGAAAGCTTTGTGGTCCGTGACCATCTCGTAAAACAGAGCGCCGAGACTAAAAAGGTTCGACCGCGCATCGATGCTCTCACCGCGAATCTGCTCGGGCGACATGTAATGCAAAATGCAGGGAACGTCGGGCATTTGCGCGATAAATTTGCCCACACTGGAAACGCCAAACCCCAAGACCCTTACCGTACCGTCCCACCCGCACATGATCTTTGCCGGTTCCAGGCTATAGTGAAAAACATTTTGCGAGTGAGCCTGGTCGAGCCCGCCACAGACTTGCCGCCCGATATCCAGCAAATCCCAGATCGAAAATCCCTCTTTTCGAGCCAACATGGTGGCAACACTGTTGCCCTGGACATACTCCATCGCGGCGCAGAACTGGCCTTCCATCACTCCCGCCCCGCTAACGGTGGTGAGATTTGGATTGCTCAGGACCTTTGTAGTCTCGGCCTCTTCCAGCAGACACTTCTCCAGCTCGCCAGCGCTTTCACCGAATGCAGACAACTGAATCGCCTTCAGCGCTATGGTTTGACCGGTTTGCGCATCGTTGGCCTTATAGACCGCGCCAGTGGCAGACTTTGACAGTTCGCTCAGGATTTCGAAGTGACCAATTTTTGACATTTGCTCCGCGCCTCATCACCAGAAACAAGCCGCGCGGGTTCGACTGAGAAGCCGCGTGGGTTCAAAAACTCCGGGGCAGGGTATGGTTAGAATAACGCCACCGCCCCAACGATTCGAGTTACCAAAGTACTGAGAAGACGACGAAAAGAGATGTTGAGTTGTGCTGTGATTCAGCGCGATTGAAAACCTCAGCGGCTGAAGCCGGATCCTTTTCTGCGTGGTTGGAGGCACGACTAAACCGTGCCGATCCGGTGTCGTCGCCGCTTCCGGTCTCGTTGGCCCACGGCGTCGTGTCTTCTGCTGGTATCTTTCCGTTAGAACGTTTTCGTACCGAGCCGTACAAGGTTTTCGGACAAAAAAAATAGGGAGAACGGTGCAAAGTGAATTGCATCGCCCTCCCTTAGAAAGTCTGTGCGAAAGTCTGCGCCTATAACCGTCCGGCAAGAACTAGTACGAGCAGCACTACGACCACCAGTCCGAGTCCGCCGCTGGGGTAATAGCCCCAACCCCGGCTGTACGGCCAGGCCGGCAATGCGCCCACGAGTAACAGCACCAAAATGATCAGTAGAATTGTTGACATCACCAACCTCCGAGGATCTGATTTGACTTCGTTGAAAAGCCGGCCCGGCTTGATCGATTTCAACCGGGCCTAAAGTTATCTGGATCAGCTATCGACGTGCGGTCTCCGCGTTCGCCGCAGGAGTACGAAGTGCGCCCTGCTGGCTGGATTGGCCGGAATACTTTCTGACCGCATCCAAGAACGCGTCACCACTCTGTTGGGCATGCACTTTGCCTTCGAGGATTTCAGAGAAGGGCACGAATTTGCCGTAGAGAAGCCGGGTCTCATCTTTGTCTTGAGTGATGGCGGCGCCGTTGAGATCAATTCCGGCGAATACGCCACGGGCTCGAGAGTAGGTCAAGACTTCGGCTTTCATCTTCCAGTCGGTGTCGGCACCAGCGTCGCGGCCCACTGGCCCCGCGGCAGCGGATGCATCCGCACCGAGCTTGAATTTGCTGGCAAGGAGGTGCTGCATGCCTTGCTGGTTAGTGACGATCATCACCACATCAACGGCCTGACCGCCGAGTTGCAAACCCCAACTTCCGCCCGTCATCGTGATGAGTGCGGGAGCGCTCCAGGTTCCACTTTCGGTGCGGCAGGTGGCAACCCCTTTACCGTGGCTGCCTCCGAAACCGACGGCGATTTTTACCATCGAAGGTATGACTGCGATGCACTTCGCGTCATGCATGATTTTGTCGGGAATGGCTTTGTCAGGAACTCCCATGATTTCGTTGAGAACCTTGGCCGACTCGTCAAGGCGCTTATCGACATCGGACTGGCTGTCAGCGCACCAGGCGAGGCTGCCGAGGAGTAGAAGGCTCGCACCGAGGACAAGCAGATGTCCCGGCATTGCGGTGTTAAATCTTTTCATAACAAGTCCTCTTTTTTGCTTGAGCAATTTGAACTTCCGACCTTTGAACTTCCGACCAAGGAAAGAAAGCGCGGAATGTTCCGCGCCTTCTCCCGTTTAATAAAATCAGTAACCAGCAGTCTGCGAGGAGCGAGATGACTCCATCTTGCCGTGCTCATGTCCATGGTCTCCGGCCTGATTTGCATATTTCCTGACGGCCTCCTCAAACCGACCACTGCCCGCCGGGGAGTGAACTTTGCCAGTCAAAATCTCCTGGAAAGGCACAAACTTCCCGTAGAGAAGGTGGGTTTCATCTTTATCCTGAGTAACTGCCGCACCACTCAGGTCGACGCCCGCGAAAAGTCCGCGCGCCCGCGAGTAAGTAAGCATTTCCGCCTTCATTTTCCAGTCTGTGTCAGCGCCAGCGTCACGACCTACAGGACCCGCTGCTGCCGATGCCTCTGCGCCGATCTTGAACTTGCTGGAAAGGAGATGATCCATTCCTGCCTGGTTCATCACAACCAATACGAGATCGATAGCTTGACCGCCCAGCTGCAATCCCCAGCTTCCGCCGGTGATCGTGATCGGTGCGGGAGCGCTCCACCGACCGGTCGCCAAACGGCAAACAGCCACACCTTTGCCGTGGTTCCCGCCGAAACCAACCGCAATCTTTACCATTGAAGGAATTACTGCGATGCACTTGGCGTCGTGCATCACTTTGTCGGGAATCGCCTTATCGGGCGTACCCATAATCTCGTCAAGCACGTGGGCTGACGCTACGATTCGCTTTTGAATGCTGGACTCGTCCTTATCGTCCTGAGACCACGCCAGACTGCCGAGCAACAAGCAACTTGCGCCGAGCACCAGGACAAATCTCGGTAGTGTGGAACTGATTCTTGCCATAAACCGACCTCTTCCGTGCTCGAAGCGAGCAACTGTTTTTTAGAATTCTTACGACGTTAACCGTACCGTCCCTACAGTGGTGCTTCCATCCGGTCGAATATGTAAATCCGACCAGGCGCGAGCCCGAGATTTTGGAGCCTTAATTACATCCCTCGCAGCGCTGTAATGGATTAAAGTTGAGCGCGTACAGTGCGGGCAGTATGGCGATGCGGATTTCAGCGGCCAAGAAACAGGGCCTACGTGTGGAGGGTTTCGCGGTAGACAGCAACAAAGGATTCCACTTTTTAAAGTTTCCTTCGTACTGTCTTGGCCTCGGATCAGGAATTCTAATTCCGACAAGGGAGCTGGTGAATTCTCCCCAACCAGAAGGACGGGAACTGCGACTTCAGTTTGAGGCACATCCGTTGAGCACCTCGCTCGGGTCGCGGGCTGCCAAGCTGAAAGGAATCTGAAGTTCGAGAAGTGTTCCAGGGTCAAGGTTGGACAGTTTGAGTTCACCACCGAGTTCCCGGGCACGCTGTTTCATACCACCAATACCGACGCCAACGGAATCTGGCCGCAGATCGGCAACTTTCTGGGCGATTCCTTTGCCATCGTCGCGAACGGCGACCATGATCGCACCATTACTCTGGCTCAGAGTAATCCAAACCTGATGGGCCTCCGAATGGCGGAAAACATTGGTGAGAGCTTCCTGCACAATGCGGAAGATGGCAGTTTCAACTTCGGTGGCCAACCGGGGAAAATCCCGAGGCTGTACATCAAGAGAGGTTTGGATGCCGCTGCGTTTGGTGAGGCCGTCGGTATACCACGCGAGAGCCGAGAGCAGGCCCACTTCATCGAGCAACGGGGGATGCAAAAGGTGAGACATAGTGCGGACCTGCTGGATGGCGCGGTCAATGATGGCGCTGGCCTGGGACCAGGCTTCATCCGGAGGCTTCGACGATTTCTGGAGAAGCATCTTATCCAACACCATCTTGGCCACGGCGAGTTCTTGTCCCAAGCCGTCGTGCAGGTCGCGCGCGATGCGGCGGCGTTCTTGATCCTGCAGGGTCATCAATCGCACCGAAAGGCGGCGCAGCTCGTCTGTGCGCCTGTCCACCATTTTTTCCAGTTCAGCCGCATTGTCGCGAATGGATTGCTCTAGTAGCTTGCTATCGTGAATATCGGAGCAGGTGCCATACCATTTGGCAATCTTGCCATCGTCGCGAATGGGAACAGCGCGAGCGCGGAACCAGCGATAGGCTCCATCCCGGGAACGGAGTCGATACTCAGCTTCGTAGTCTGCGCCTGATTCGACGCAACGCATCCAGTCCGCCATAGCTTGATTGTTATCGTCGGGATGAACGTAGTCGAGCCATCCGAAACTATTCGCCGAGCCCGCAGGTGCGCCGGTGAAGTCATAGAAGCGGTCGCTGACGTAATCCCTGGAGCCATCGGCCCTGCGGCTGAAGATAATGTCGGGGGCAGTGCTGAAAATGGCGTCAAGCTCCTGATTTCTTTCCGTCAGCTCGCTATTCAGGCGGGTAAGAAGATTCGCTTTGGTCGCCAGCTCTTCGGTGCGCTCCAGAACACGATGCTCGAGATCGCGATTCAGAGTCTCGAGCATTCGGGTCTTGCGATGCAGATCGGCGAAGACTCGGACTTTGGCGCGCAGCAGTTCTGGAATGACTGGAACAGAAATATAATCGACCGCACCATGCTCGTAACCTTTGAGCTGATCCAGATCGGTGAGGTGAACGGCGGAAACGAAAATGATGGCGGTGCGCTGGAAACGCGGGTGTTGACGAATCATCGCCGCCAATTGAAATCCATCGAGTTCCGGCATGCTTACATCCATCAGCACGACGGCGATTTCGGTTTTAAGCAGGACTTCGAGGGCTTCCTTGGGCGAAATGGCTTTGATGAGGTTCTCACCAAGCTCACCCAGCATGACCTCATAGCTGAGTAGCTTGGCGGGCTGATCGTCCACCATCAGGATATTGACTTTTTCGTCATTGCCCATTCGTAGTCTCCGCGTTCACCTTCTAGCGATGGAGCCACATTCTCAGCGAGGAGAGCAGTTGCTCGGTGTTGACAGGTTTCGCCAGATACTCGGAAGCGCCAGCCTCAAGACATTTCTCACGGTCTCCTTTCATTGCCTTTGCTGTAAGGGCAATGATGGGTAAGCGGCGGAAGGAAGCGTTCTGCCGGATGACTTGCATGGTCTCATAACCGTCCATTTCAGGCATCATGATATCCATCAGGACGATCGCGATGTCGGGAGTGGATTCCAGTTTGGCAATGGCCTCGCGGCCGGTTCCCGCGGTGATCACGGTCATGCCCCTGCGTTCGATCACGCTGCTAAGAGCGAAGATGTTGCGCACATCATCGTCGACGACCAAGACTTTCTTGCCGACCAGAGCGTCGTCAGAGCGATGCAGGCGATCGAGCAATCTCTGCTTCTCAGCGGGAAGGTCGGAGACGACTCGGTGGAGGAACAACGCGGTCTCATCCAACAAGCGTTCGGGCGACTCCACGCCTTTTACTACGACGCTGCGCGCAAGGGAGTGGAGACGAGAGTCTTCTTCCGGCGATAGTTCCTTTCCGGTAAAGACCACGACCGGCAAGTCTCCCAGCGAGGGCGTATTTCCGAAGCGCTCCAGGACATCGAAACCGGAGATGTCTGGAAGCCGGAGGTCGAGAACAACGCAATCGAAAGTTTCTTCTGTGACGGCTTTGATGGCATCAGCGCCGGTGGAAACGACCGTCACATCGATATCGTTGTAACCGAGCAATTCCCTGATGCTGAGTTGTTCGCCGGGATTGTCTTCCACGACCAGCAGGCGCTTCCTGCGGGGCGTGGCGTATTCCTTGATGCGAGACAGCGCTGACTCCAAGCCTTCGGGAGTGGTTGGTTTGGTGACGAAGGCAAAGGCACCGCGAGCCAGGCCGTGGTGACGATCTTCGTCCAGAGTCAACATCTGCACCGGGATGTGGCGAGTGGCAGGATCCTGCTTCAGATGATTCAAGACAGTCCAACCCAGCATGTCAGGCAGAAACACGTCGAGCGAGACCGCTGTCGGATGATATTCGTGAGCGAGCGCAAGTGCCTCGGCGCCGCGCGTGGCGACAAGCACTTTGAAACCCTTGTCACGAGACAGATCACACAGGACGCGGGCGTAGTGCACGTCATCTTCGACGATCAGCAATATGGCATCGTCGGGTTGCAGGTTGTCACGATCGTCCTCAATCTTTTCGACCGTGTGCTCGGTGATGCCGGCAACCATCAGTTGAGCGGGCGAGATCGCCGAGGACACACGGGCTTCGACCGTACCTGCGTTCGAGGTTGACGGTCCCACGTAAGTCTGCGGCAAGTAGAGCGTGAAGGTGCTGCCTCGACCGGGCGCGCTGCGTAGTTGGATTTCTCCGCCGAGCAGGCTAGCCAGTTCGCGGCTGATGGCCAGACCCAGACCGGTTCCGCCGTACTTACGGCTGGTTCCGGCATCTGCCTGCTGGAAGGCTTCGAAGATAATGCGCTGTTTTTCGAAAGGGATTCCGATGCCGGTATCTGAAACTTCGAACGCCACCACCGATGCGGCTTTGCCGAGAATGGGATGATCTTCACTCCAGCCGCTGCGCGCCAGAGAGACTGACATACGAACGCCACCGACTTCGGTGAACTTGAAGGCGTTCGAGAGCAAATTTTTTAAAACTTGCTGCAGCCGTTTCGAGTCTGTAACCACGCTCCGTGCAAGATGAGGATCGCTTTGCACCTCGAAGCTGAGACGACGATTCTCTGCTTCGTGGCGGAATGGACGTCCCACCGCATCCAGGAGGCTAGCGAAGAAAACTTCTTCGGCTTCGACGGAGACTGTTCCAGATTCGATTTTCGACAAGTCGAGAATATCGGTGATCAGGTTGAGCAAGTCAGTTCCCGCGCCGTGAATGGTGCGGGCGAATTCGACTTGTTTCGGAGTGAGGTTCGCGTCCGGATTGTCGCTGAGTTGCTGACCAAGAACCAGAATGCTGTTGAGCGGGGTCCGCAACTCATGCGACATATTGGCCAGGAATTCTGATTTGTATTTCGAAGTGAGCGCCAGTTCTTTGGCTTTGTCTTCCAGAGCACGCCGCGCCTGCTCGATTTCCTGGTTCTTGCGTTCGACTTCGACGTTCTGTTCGGCGAGTTGCTGTGCTTTCTGCGCCAACTGCTCGTTGGTTTGCTGCAATTCTTTCTGCTGCATCTGGAGTTCTGTCGCTAACTGTTGCGACTGTTTCAAAAGGCCTTCGGTCTGCATGGTGGCCTCGATACTGTTCAGCACGATGCCGATGCTGGCGGTCAGCTGTTCAAGAAATGCCAGATGGGAGGTTGTGAAGCTGCTTAGAGATGCCAGTTCAATGACCGCTTTCACGCGATCTTCAAACAAAACCGGAAGAACAATCACATTTCGCGGAACCGCTTCGAACAATCCTGAGCGGATTGAAATTGTGTTTGGAGGAAGCTCGGAGATGAGCATGCGGCGCTTTTCCGCGGCGCATTGTCCAACCAAGCCTTCGCCCAGCTTGAGACGGCGCAAGTGACCATCTTCGCCATCGCCAGCGAAGGCCGAGAGCAACACCATTTCGGCCGATTCCTCGCCACCCATCTGGTAGATGACGCCCTGTTGCGCACTCACCAGCGGAGCAAGTTCCGAGAGCAACATGCGACCGACAGTCGTCAGATCCCGCTGCCCTTGCAACATTCCAGTGAAACGGGCCAAATTCGTTTTCAGCCAGTCCTGCTCAGTGTTGCGGTCCGTGGTTAAGCGGAGATTGTCGATCATGGTGTTGAGGTTGTCTTTCAAGTCAGCAACCTCGCCGCTGGCTTCCACTTGAATCGAACGGGTGAGATCGCCTTTGGTGACGGCGGTGGCGACTTCAGCGATGGCGCGTACCTGGTTGGTCAGGTTGTCGGCCAGAAGGTTTACGTTTCCAGTGAGATCTTTCCATGTTCCGGCGGCGCCAGGCACGTTGGCTTGTCCACCGAGGCGACCCTCCACGCCCACTTCGCGCGCGACCGTGGTCACCTGATCGGCAAAGGTGGCGAGCGTGTTCGTCATGTTGTTGATGGTTTCCGCGAGCGCGGCAACTTCGCCTTTCGCATTCACGGTTAACTTTTGCGTGAGTTCACCGTTGGCGACCGCGGTTACTACTTTCACGATGCCGCGCACTTGCTCGGTGAGGTTGGCGGCCATCACGTTGACGTTGTCGGTAAGATCCTTCCACGTGCCGGCGACGCCGGGGACCTGCGCCTGCCCGCCGAGTTTTCCTTCCGTACCTACTTCACGAGCGACGCGGGTCACTTCGGCCGCGAACGCGTTGAGCTGATCCACCATCGTGTTGATGGTGTTTTTGAGTTCGAGAATTTCACCTTTCACGTCGACCGTGATTTTGCGCGACAAGTCGCCGCGAGCCACAGCTGTAGTGACTTCTGCGATGTTTCGGACTTGACCGGTAAGATTTCCGGCCATCGCGTTGACCGAGTCCGTAAGATCTTTCCAAGTTCCGGCGACGCCGGAGACGTTCGCCTGTCCACCGAGCCGGCCTTCGCTGCCGACTTCGCGGGCGACGCGGGTTACTTCGGCGGCGAACGAGCGGAGCTGCTCGACCATCGTGTTCAGCGTTTCTTTCAGCTGCAAGATTTCGCCGCGCACGTCGACAGTGATTTTCTTCGAGAGATCTCCGTTCGCAATAGCTGTCGCGACTTCAGCGATGTTTCGCACCTGTCCGGTAAGGTTGCTGGCCATGAAGTTAACGTTGTCGGTGAGATCTTTCCAGGTTCCGGCAACGCCCGGAACCTGCGCCTGGCCGCCGAGTTTGCCGTCGGTGCCGACTTCGCGGGCCACGCGGGTTACTTCTCCGGCAAACGCGTTGAGTTGATCCACCATGGTGTTGATGGTGTTTTTGAGTTCGAGAATCTCACCTTTGACGTCGACCGTGATTTTGCGCGACAAGTCGCCACGGGCCACGGCGGTGGTTACTTCCGCGATATTTCTAACTTGACCGGTGAGGTTTCCGGCCATCGAGTTGACGGAGTCGGTGAGATCTTTCCACGTACCGGCGACACCGGGTACGTTGGCTTGCCCACCGAGGCGGCCTTCGGTGCCGACTTCGCGAGCCACGCGCGTCACTTCTCCCGCGAACGCGTTCAGCTGATCCACCATGGTGTTGATGGTGTCTTTCAGCAGCAGAATTTCTCCGCTGACGTTCACGGTGATTTTCTTCGACAAATCGCCGCTAGCAATTGCGGTGGCTACTTCGGCGATGTTTCGAACCTGGCCCGTTAAGTTGCTGGCCATGGAATTGACGGAGTCGGTAAGATCTTTCCACGTGCCGCCGACGCCCGGCACTTGCGCCTGGCCGCCGAGTTTGCCATCAGTGCCGACTTCGCGGGCCACACGGGTTACTTCCGATGCAAAGGAGCGGAGCTGGTCAACCATCGTGTTCAGCGTGTCTTTGAGTTCAAGAATTTCGCCTTTCACATCGACGGTGATCTTGCGGGACAAATCCCCACGGGCAACGGCGGTGGCGACTTCAGCGATGTTTCGCACCTGGCCGGAGATGTTGCAGGCCATGAAGTTGACGTTGTCCGTGAGATCCTTCCAGGTTCCTGCGACGCCCGGGACTTGTGCCTGGCCGCCGAGTTTACCTTCGGTGCCGACTTCGCGAGCCACGCGCGTTACTTCTCCTGCAAACCCGTTCAGCTGATCCACCATTGTGTTGATGGTGTTCTTGAGTTCGAGAATTTCACCCTTTACGTCGACGGTGATTTTGCGCGATAAGTCGCCGCGGGCCACGGCCGTTGTGACTTCGGCGATGTTTCGCACCTGACCAGTTAAGTTTCCACCCATCGAGTTCACGGAGTCGGTGAGATCTTTCCACGTTCCGGCGACGCCGGGGACGTTCGCTTGTCCGCCAAGACGGCCTTCGGTACCGACTTCGCGGGCTACACGCGTTACTTCTCCGGCGAAACGGTTGAGCTGATCGACCATCGTGTTCAGAGTTTCCTTGAGCTGCAGGATTTCCCCGCGAACGTCGACCGTGATTTTGCGGGAAAGATCGCCGTTGGCGATAGCAGTGGCGACTTCAGCAATATTTCGTACCTGACCGGTGAGGTTGCTGGCCATGAAGTTCACGTTGTCGGTGAGATCTTTCCAGGTTCCGCCGACGCCGGGGACTTGCGCCTGTCCACCCAGCTTGCCTTCGGTTCCGACTTCTCGGGCCACGCGCGTAACTTCTCCGGCGAACGCGTTAAGCTGATCGACCATGGTGTTGATGGTGTCTTTGAGTTCGAGAATTTCTCCTTTTACGTCGACTGTGATTTTGCGGGACAAGTCACCACGAGCAACGGCGGTGGTCACTTCGGCGATATTTCGAACTTGGGCCGTCAAGTTGCCGGCCATGGCATTGACGGAATCGGTGAGATCTTTCCAGGTTCCGGCGACGCCGACCACGACTGCCTGGCCGCCAAGCTTGCCGTCCGTACCAACCTCACGAGCCACGCGCGTCACTTCGGAGGCGAAGGAGCGAAGCTGGTCGACCATCGTGTTGATGGCTTCTTTGAGCTGAAGAATTTCGCCACGTACGTCGACTGTAATTTTGCGTGAGAGATCGCCGCTGGCCACGGCAGTTGCGACTTCAGCGATGTTTCTGACTTGGCCGGTGAGATTGCTCGCCATGGAATTGACGGAATCGGTGAGATCTTTCCAGGTTCCGGCGACACCAGGCACTTGTGCCTGGCCGCCTAGTTTTCCGTCGGTACCGACCTCGCGGGCGACACGCGTTACCTCGGCAGTGAAAACGCCGAGCTGCTGGATCATGGTGTTGACGATGCTGGCGGAGCGCAGGAACTCGCCTTCGAGCGGGCGACCGTCCACGTCGAGGCGGACGGTTTGGGTCAGATTTCCTTGGGCGACGGCTGCGATGGCACGGGTGACTTCGGCGGTGGGACGGAGAAGGTCTTCTACCAGCGTGTTGACCGAGACTTCCATGTCTCCCCAGGCGCCTTTGGATTCATCGAAGCGGGTCCGTTCGCGGGTGCGGCCCTCTTTTCCTACGACCTGGCCAACGCGTTTTAATTCCTGCGCCATCTGTTGGTTGGCGGCGACGATGGAATTGAAAGTGTCGGCAATCTTACCTTCGATTCCAGTCCATGATCCCGGGAGACGAACCGAGAAATCTCCATTGCGCATGGTTTGCAGACCGGCGAGAATTACGCTGAGATCGGCGACGGGGGGCTGGGCAACGGCCACCGAACCGCCAGTGCTTTTCGAGCCGCCGTTACTCTTGCCACCGTTGCTCTTGTCGGCGTTGTTCCCGCCTTCTTCGAACGCGCCATTGGCAACGGCTGTGGTTGCGTCCCGGCTGTTTCTCTTCATAAATCAAAGCTCCTGGACTAAGCAAAGAATGACTGAGCGAAAGAATGGCTGAGCGAAAATTCTCAAATTTTTAAAAGCCTCGACATCCCGATTCTGATTTGCGCGGACGGCTTTTGCCAGGCAACCATTGCAAAGGTGAGAACCCAACTAATCCCGGTTCTAACGCACGCTGGGGGAGGAGCCGATGCTACCGGGATCAGGGAAATCCGTACCATATATTTAGGATGCGACTTAGGGGGAGTTTCCGTCCCAAATAGTGATAGATAACACGAAAAACTCAGGGCTGACTCTAGGGTTTTTACTGTAGGCCACGGCAGCTGAATAGTCCTGTATTTAAGTAACTTGCACGCAATCGAGCGACATCACCGGAATGTAATTTTCTTCCTTTCACCGATCTACACCGATTTCCGCATGCTTGATCGGCGGTCATTGACTACGCTTCTTAAAGGAACGGCATCCAATACCCGTACTTGCAGTGCGTGTACTTACGAATCTTCGTTTCCGGCCCGCCCCTTGGCGGCGTAGTGATAGAGTTCAAGGCGGGAGGATCATCATGCGCCTATTGAGTGTAAGGCTGATCGTCTCTCTCATTGTTGGCATCACGCTGGTGTCCCTGGGTTTTTCCTACTACGAGGTGTTACGAGAAAAGCGTGTGCTGAGGAGTCAGTTGGAAAGGAACTCCGAAGAGCTGGGCGAGAGCTTTGCGCTCAATGTGGAGAAGTCATGGGAATCGGCCCGAACTTTGCAGCGGACCGTGCAGCGTTTTGGGACTCGCGAACACCTGCTTGGCGTCGCGGTTTACGATCTGCAAGGCAAGTTGATTGCGATCACGCCCGAACTGAAGCCTATCATCGGAGCCGTCCCCGATGATGTTACTCACGCCATCACGGAAAACCACCAGCACAGCTCCTTTGGCCGTCTGGACAATTACCGAATCCACATTTTTGCCTTGCCGCTGCACAAGGACGACGACGTCATAGGCGGGCTTGCGGTGATACACGATGTGGATTACATTCGCGCCCAAAACCTCCGCACCTGGCGTGAGGCGTTTTTCACCGTGCTGGTGCAAGTATTTCTCATCGTATTCATTACGGTCTTGATTGTGCGTTGGAGCATAGCAGGGCCGATCGCGAGGGCGGCGCAGTGGATGCGCGCCCTACGGACGGGCAGGATTTCCTCGCGGCAGCAGATGCCAGACCTCGACTTATTCAAGCCTCTTGCGTGGGAAGTTGTCACCATGGCCGAGAGCCTCAGCCAGGCCAGGAGCGCTGCGGAGAATGAGGCGCGCTTGCGGGAAGCAGGAGAATCGAGTTGGACTCCGGAACGGCTCGCGGTGCAGATTCAGCAGAGGCTTCACGGCGGGCGCCTTTTTGTCGTGTCCAATCGCGAACCTTATATTCATCAGCGTAATGGCAAGTCTGTTGAAGTGATTGTTCCGGCCAGCGGATTGGTCACTGCTTTGGAGCCTGTACTTACCGCTTGCGATGGCACTTGGATCGCCCATGGCAGCGGAAACGCCGATATTGAAGTCGTAGACAAGGACGACCGGCTGCGCGTTCCTCCGGAAAGTCCTCACTATACTTTGCGGCGAGTATGGCTGACCAAAGAGGAAGAAGAAGGATATTATTACGGATTTGCCAACGAGGGACTTTGGCCGCTTTCTCACATCGCGCACACGCGTCCCATCTTTCGCGCGGGGGATTGGCAGTTCTACCAGGATGTGAACCGGAAGTTTGCCGCGGCGGTGATTGAAGAAATTGCCGACACAGAAAATCCTGTGATTCTGGTTCAGGATTATCATTTCGCGTTGCTGCCGCGAATGCTGAAGGAAAAGAGGCCGGACGCGCGAGTCGCCATTTTCTGGCACATTCCATGGCCTAATCCCGAGGCCTTTGGCATCTGCCCGTGGCAACGCCAACTGGTGGACGGATTGTTGGGCGCGGATCTGATCGGATTTCACGTGCAATCGCATTGCAATAATTTCCTGCACACGGTGGATCGCGTTGTGGAATCACGCGTCGACTGGGAGCACTTTTCGGTGACGCGCCAGAGCCACCGGACGATCGTGCGTCCTTTCCCGATCAGCGTCGACCTGGGAGACGATCTGGAGATTGAAGACGATAGCTACGGAGTTGATTATCTTGAGCGATCGACTCTGATGCACAGCGTGGGCGTGGAAGCGGCGTTTGTAGGAGTGGGGGTTGATCGCGTGGATTACACCAAGGGAATTCATGAACGATTCCGGGCGATCGAAAGATTTCTAGAGAAGTATCCGAAGTACCAGGGACAGTTCACTTTTATACAGATCGGGGCGCCGAGCCGCACCCACATCAAACGCTATCACGACTTAATGGGAGAATTGGAAGCCGAAGCGGAACGGATCAACTGGCGATTTCAGTCGGGCAAGTGGAGACCCATTCTATTCTTGAAGCAGCAACATAGTCACAAAGAGATTGAGCGTTACTACCGGGCGGCGGATCTGTGCCTGGTGACGTCGCTGCATGATGGGATGAACCTGGTGGCGAAGGAATTTCTGGCGGCGCGACGCGACGAGCGCGGGGTGCTGATCCTGAGCCAGTTCACCGGAGCGGCACGCGAACTGCGAGACGCTTTGCTGGTGAATCCTTATGACATTGACCAGACTGCGGAAGCGATTCGGGTAGCGCTGGAGATGGAGCCGGAAGAAAAACAAATGCGAGTACATCGAATGCGTAGAATTATCCGGGAAAATAACATCCACAAGTGGGCGGGAACTCTGATTACGGAATTGTGCGAACTGCGGCTGGATGGAACGGACCGGCCGCACGGCAAATTTCGCGGGAGCACGACCGCAGCGTGACGCTCCGCGAAGAAAGAAGTACCAGCCCCTCTTCTGGCCCGAACCGTAGGGTGGAACTTTTTCTGCAAGCGGTGGCTCAGGCTTCACAGTCCCTGCTGATGCTTGACTTCGATGGAACTCTGGCGCCGTTCCAAAAGGACCGGAGGAAGGCTTTTCCGTATCGTGGCATAACTTCCCTTCTAGAGGAGATTCTCGAACTTGGAAAAACCAGGGTTGTGATTGTTTCCGGCAGGGACGCGACCGAGATTATTCCGCTGTTAGGGGTTGAGCCTCATCCCGAGGTCTGGGGGTTTCATGGATTGCAGCGTGTAAAGACTGATGGAAGCGTGGAAATTTCCACATTGGACGACTTGACCTTGACTGCGCTGGATCTGGCGGACGACTGGCTGGTCTCTCAGCAACTGCAGCATACGGCGGAATTAAAGGCGGGAAGCATAGCGGTGCACTGGCGTGGTCTGCACGGAAGCGAAGCCGAAGAGATTGACCGGCGTGTATTGCGAGGATGGACTGACATTGCCAAGGAATACGGTCTGGATCTTTTACATTTTGACGGTGGGGTAGAGATCCGCAGCAAGCAAGCGAATAAAGGCTTCGTGGTTCGCACGCTGCTGGCGGAAATGAGGCCGTCGATTCCTGCCGCCTATCTGGGGGACGACTCCACGGACGAAGAGGCGTTTGCGGAAATCCATGATTCTGGCTTGAGCATATTGGTGCGTCCAGTGTGGCGACCTACGGCAGCCCAGTTATGGCTGCGGCCTCCGACTGAAGTTCTGGAGTTTTTGACGCGCTGGCTCGAGGTCTGCCAGGATCAGGGCGAATCGAGCGATGAAACCAGTCCCGCACTGAACGCGTAACGGCTGCGGCGAGCGTTTTCTATGAAGAGTTTTTTACTTCTTAGGCTTCGTCCGACTAATCGACCGGCAGATCGGCCGTAACCAGCGTGCCGCGAGTGGTGGAGTGAATGTTGAGAACTCCTCCGAGTTGACGCAGCCTTTCGCGCATTCCGTTGATTCCGACACCAGTCACGGTAAGTGAAGAGCGCGGGGACATTCCTTTTCCTAAGTCGCTGACCTGCACGCAGACGTGACCCGCCGATTTTGTGATGCGCACCGACGCGGTCGCGCTTCCCGAGTGCTCTTGCACATTGGCCAGGGATTCCTGCACCACGCGAAATACTGCGATCTCTTTCTCGCGTGAGAGGCGCCCGAAGTCTGGGGAGATTTCAACCGCGACGGTGATATTAGTACGCTGGGCAAACTTCTCTGAGTACCACTGAATGGCGGAAGACAAGCCCATTTCGTCGAGAGTGGGGGGATGCAGCAAATGGGAAAGTTGACGGACTTCGCCCAGCAAGCCATCCACCAAGGTTGAACTCTCTGCGATCAGTTTTAACTCGTGAACATTTTCCCGATCGCTATCTCCAAGCACGCTGAGGTTCATGGATAGGGTAGCCAAAACCTGCGCGGTACTTTCGTGGAGTTCGTGAGCAACACGGCGGCGCTCCTCGTCGCGGATCAACATCAGTTGGCTGGTCAGCGTGCGCAGGGATGTTTCGGCATTTTCGCGCCGTTTGATTTCTTCCAGAAGCTGGGAATTCTTGCTCTGAAGCTCGGCGGTGCGAGCCTGGACATGCAATTCCAGTTCCTGACGAAGCCGCCTATGTTCGGCTACTTCAGTCTCCAGGGCCTTTGCTTTTTGCTGCAACTGGGAGATGGTGCGAAGGCGCTCATCTTCGCTGGCCAGACCCATATAACTTTCAGTAGGAATTACCGAGGAATGTTCGTTGCAGACTTTCAAGAATAAATCCGCATCTTGCTCTCGCTCAAAACAGGTCATGGGATAAGCGCAAAGGAGCGAGAAAGATTCGATTCGAGACAGCCCATTCCACAATTGTTCCAGGCGGATAGCAGCATCGGCTTTTCCATCCTCCCACAGCAACGCCACCATTTCTCCAAATATCGCGACCCGCGGATGTTCGCTGCGGGCAGAATCACCAGTAGCTGAGGCAATGGCTTTGGCGATAATTCCACCGACCACGCGGTTAAAGCGGTCTTCGTTCGGCGAACCCTCGCACATGAAGGTATCCAAGACCTCTCTCGCATCGAGGGCGACGAACTGGCCGCGCTCAAGCAAGCGGGTAACGTCCAATCCTCGAGCAGAAAGCCATTGCAAAAGAGCGTTGCGGTGCTGTTCTGTTGCCACCACGACGGCGGCGTCGCCAAGTCGCAAAGCATTACCGATATATTCGCTGAGTTCTTCCAGCAGGAACTTGTCCTGCGAATAAAACTGAACACCGTGCTGGTGGTTGCCGTGGTGGGACCAAATACCTTTGTTTACCGGTGTTGGCGCGTGTGTGGCGCCGCGGGCTGGTGTCCCCTGCATGTTTCCGTCCCGATCTGAAAAAGTAACGTGCTTCTTCGCCGTTTACATAATGCCGATTGCGGGCGGGAGGCGGATATACAGTGGTCACCTTATTACTGACGATACACCTCTACTGGCACCCCTTTTTGAAGACACTGGACGTGGTCGAGATTCGAACCGACGGCGCAGCTCTCTCAATCGGTGGGAGTGGTGGCTTCTGGGTTGGCTTCGATCGTGACTTCCACTTCTGCGCCCGGCTTCAGGCGAACCTTTTCCCCGTTCTCGTCGGTCAAAGTGTTCTCGATGCGCACCTCGCGATAGAGGTGATCTGCGCCGTGGATAGCGATCTGGGCACGTTCGGGTTCAGAAGGAAAAACAGGCTTGATGATTTTTTCGACCGTGGCGGGCAAAGTGGTACTCGGTTTTTCGCTCATACAACTCCTGGAATCTGATGTCGGAATGGGAAAACCAACGATGGCGGAATCGCTGTGAAGGGATTATAGCGTTGTCCAGACGCTACAGGAAAGACCGGAGGCAGATTTTTTCTGCGCTGAGGGCTCTCCTGGCGGGACTAGACCGACGCCTTTTGAGCATCGCTCGGTTGGGCGGGGGTTTCCGCAGGGGAATTCGGCTCGGCGAGTTGTCGGATTTGGGCCAGCGCATCGGAGAGTGTGGTGGAGACCAGGCCTGAGCAGGCCGGGCCGAGACGCTGCCGGGCTCGATTGCTTTCAAAACTCCACAGACCGATTACAACTGGCAAAGCCGAGACGCCAGCCCGCATTCGCCGGCAAAGCGAACGGGCCTCGCCAACCGCAAAAGGCGAAATCGAGGAGATGCAAACAGCGGCGTAGCTGCCTCGCGAAATGTCCGCCAAAGCGTCATCGGATGGATCGGCACGGAGCTGGTGGGAGCGGATTCCCGACCGTTGCAGCAACTGAACCAACATCATCGTCACTAGTTCGTCGGCGCCACTGTTGGCTGGAATGCAAGCGGTGTTGGATTTTGACAGGACTACCTTGGGCAGCGGCGGTTGGCGATCCGCATCATTTTCTGCGTCTTTCCTCGCAGCGGCAGCGCGGTCCTGATCATATTGATCTCCGAGGTCCTCGATCAGCTCCCTGATATTTCGGAACATAAATCTTCTCGCAGTGTCATCAAGACCTTCGGTCTGGTGATCGTGTTCTGCCAGCTTGAGGGCGGGAAGGATGATGGATTCATACAGACTTTCCAGAGAGTTTTCTTCGAGGTGATTCTCGGCGATGGAGCGTGCCTCTTCCTGATCCATGGCGAGCAGGCGCTGGTAGAAGCACTGCTCGGGCAGGAGCACCGGTTCGTCGCCCAACAACACTTCGAGAAAATCCAACTGTGGGACGTGGCGGCCTAATACGATCAGACAAACGGTAAGCGGAGTCGACAGAATGAGTCCCACCGGTCCCCATATGGTGGCCCAGAAGACTGCGGCAACCAGGATAGCGAGAGAGGAGATGCCAGTGTGAGAGCCGTAGAGCAAGGGCTCGATGAAGTTGGCAACGGTTACTTCCATAACTACGAAAACCAGGAATACCAATCCGGCATGGTGCCAGCCGGGGAAGACAGCCAAGGCCAGGGCGACGGGAAGAGCCACAGCAAGGAGCGTACCAACGTAAGGAATAAAGCGAAGGACTGCCGCGAAAACACCCCACAGCAACGCATGCGGAATGCCGATGAGGTACAGAGCCAACCCAAACACGGCTCCGTAACAGGCATTGACGGCAAATTGCAAAACCAGATAACGGCTGAGGCGGCGACCGGCATCATCCAAAGCCTGGGTCATGAGGTTTAGCTGGCCGTGTCCGGCGAGCCGGATGGCGCGGTTGCGCAGGTCTTCACGCTTCGCCAGCATGAAAAGAGTGAAAATAATGACGATGGCCGCAGTCTCGAGCGGGCCTGCGAGCGGGCCGACGAGCGCGCGCAGGTCCTGGACCAGATTCGATGGAGGCTGGGCCACCTGCACAGGGATGGGTCGCGACGAACGAGTTGCCTTTTGTTCTTTTTGCTGCTTGGCGGAAGCGATTTGTCCGGGAACGGAGGCCAGTTCCTTGTTCAACTCTTGAACGGTTGCTGTCGCCTTACTGAGACTTCCGCTATTCGAGACATGCAGCAGCTTAATTTTCTCATCCAGATTGGCCTTGTAATCGGGAAGCTGAACCATGATCTCGACCAATTGACGGGCGACTCCCCAGGTCATGCCTCCGACCAGAACAAACGACAGAATCAGCACAGTCAGAACGGAAGCGACACGACCAATCCGGGTTTTTTCCAACAAGGAGACAATTGGGGTGAGCAGAAAGCTCAGGACAAAGGCCAGAGCCAGCGGGATGAAAAGTTCGCGGCCGAAATATAAAGCTGTTATCGCCAGGACAAAAGCGATGAGCACCAACGATTTAGAGCCTGAAGCCGCCTTGGAGGTCGCCAAAGTATGACTCCAGTTCCACCGTGAGAATCAGGCCTGAATAAAACAAATCGACTCGTCGTATTATTGACGACTGCAATCGCGTACAAGCGCCTGGCAAACTACGCAGCAACCTCTTTGGCTCCGGCGCAACCGGGATGCCCGCACCCGCATGCGGTCTCAGAGCCCTTCCCGCTTTCGCAAGCCGGACTGCAGTACTGGCTGTTAGGGACGGCGGGACAGCTACAGTTTTCATGCGCGCATTTTTGATCGGCACTGTTCATGAATTTACTCCTTAGTCTGATCGCTGGTGTCGCTTACCGGTCAAGTGTTTTCGCCGAAACAAGCAATCTCGCGGAACGAAGATCGAAAGGTTAGTGGCGATTTCCTGCATCGGGGTTGCCCAGGAACCAGCTAGGACGCTGATCTTGCGAGCCTCTGACCTCCTGGCGGGGTGGTACTTCTGAGTATTGAAAACCACGGTTTCCGCTTGGAGGGAATACAGCGTTTCTGGTATGGTCGTCAAAGTTTGGATTGGTTTCGGGTAGATCCTCATTTCTGAGATCAACGCTAAGCCGGATCACTAAGGGTTCAGGCAGGCGAGTTTCGAAACCAGCGCCACCATCAAGCCACTTCTACGGAGCTTTGGGTGTACAGAGCCTCGATGCGCACCGCTCGCGCGCAGGCGGCAGTTCCTGACGGGAGTCCAGAAAGACCGCAAGTCAATTAAAAAATCTGGAGAAGTATCGCATGTCGAAGTCTCTGTTGCAGATCGTATGCCTGTTGGCGCTTTGCGCTTCACCGCTGTTTGCTGGTGTGACGGTCAGTTCCCCCGCTAACGGTTCGACCTACGCCGGATCTGTTCCTTACGCGGCCTCCGCTACGAGTTCGTGCGACAAAGGCGTGGCTTCCATGGGGATTTATACGGCACCGGGCGTTCTGGCTTACGTAGTGAACGGCTCGAAGCTGAATACAAGCTTGGCACTGGGCTCCGGAACTTATGACACCGTGGTTGAAGCATGGGATCACTGCGGCGGAGCCTCAACGACGCCAGTCAAAGTGACGGTGGGCAGCGGAGGCGGAAGCGGAAAAACCTTCTCCAATATTCAGCGCGCCGGAGGGTGGGGTAGATATGGGCAGGGACCGCCAAACTTTGTCGACTGCTCCCCCTCCCCGTGCAACGGAATCTCTTTCTCGATGGCCCAGGGAGTGAAGTCGCCTTCCATGAGCGGAGACGCCGCTATCTTTAATGTAGGGGGCAGCAGAGCTTATTCCGACGCACTGTTTAATAACCATCTGATCGGCCCCGCATCGTCGCAGGGGATGCCGGACTCTAAGCATACGATGGTGCCCACACTTCACGACTTTACCTATGACGTCTACTTCTTCGGAAGTAATCTCGGGCTTTCGCAAGCGCTGGAGTTTGACATGAACCAGTTCTTCGACGGCATGGGCTTTATCTGGGGTCATGAGTGCCGCATTGCCGGGGGCAACGAATGGGACGTATGGGACAACCAATCGGCGCACTGGACTCCGACCGGCATACCCTGCCATCCGAATAACAATGCTTGGAACCATCTCACGATCAAGGTTCAGCGGACGTCGAACAACGAGCTGTTGTATCAGTCCATTACTCTCAACGGCGAGACTCACAATTTGAACTGGACCTTTGGCCATGGGTCAGCACCCGGCAGCTGGTATGGCGTAACCATCAACTACCAGCAGGATGGAAACAACAAGCAAAATTCCTACAACATATACCTGGACGATCTGACGTTCTCTTACGAATAGGGCATATCGAGGGTACGGGCTTGCTTTGCTCGTGAACTTGCGGCAAAGCCCCATATACTACAAGGATACGGACCCGCTACGGCGCGTCCGTATTCGCATTTTGAGTCAACGACAGCGGTATTTTCGTCGAGGAACCTCGTGTTTTGACCGAACGAGGTGCTGGCGAACCTTATTCCGTTCCGGATCCCATTCCTTAGATTCCCCATCGGTAACACGACGGTAACTTGGTGCCATTCCAGTCCCGGTACACAATATGGATATGCGCTGCTCTCCCGCGTCCGCTCACGCGGGAATGCTTCCGGCTGCACAGCGCGTGACGTGAAGATTCTGGGGCATTCACTCCAGCAATCACGATGACTTTGCTGTGAACCCCTGAGAATGTGCAAATGTCACTTATGGATGAACGGAGGAGCGAACGCTTTGGGCGGTATGAGATCCTCTCCGAACTAGGGCGAGGAGCCATGGGCGTGGTGTACAAGGCTCGAGATCCCAAGATCAACCGGGTAGTGGCGGTAAAAACCATCTCCCTGGCCGGGCAGCCAGCGGATGAGGAGCAGGAGTATCGGGAGCGCTTCTACCGCGAAGCCGAAGCCGCAGGCCGGCTTTCCCACCCCGGCATTGTCACTATCTTCGATGTGGGCGAGGAGCCCGAGACGCGCGCTCCTTACATTGTGATGGAATTTGTAGGCGGGCAATCGCTGGACAAACTGCTCTCTGCGGAAGACCGCAAGTTGCCCCTGGAAACTGCGTTGCAGTTGACCCATGAACTGGCGGAAGCGCTGGATTGCGCTCATGGCCAGGGCGTAGTTCATCGGGATCTAAAGCCAGCCAATATTCTGCTTACGGAAGATGGACGTGCCAAGATCGCTGACTTCGGCGTGGCCAAACTCAACCTTGCCAATCACACTCTAGCTGGCCGCGCGTTGGGTACCCCTGCTTATATGTCGCCCGAACAATTAAACGGTGAGGCGGTGGATGGCCGCTCTGACTTGTTCTCTTTGGGCGTCGTCCTGTACACGATTCTGACTGGCTACCGGCCGTTCCAGGGAAACAGTGCGCTCACCGTTTCCTACAAGGTGGTGAACCGCGACCCGATTCCTGCTACGGTTCTTGACACAGAGTTGCCGCCGTCGTTGGATTACATCATTTCTCGCGCCATGGCAAAGGATCCGGCGCAGCGCTACCAGCGTGGGATGGAAATGGCGTTGGATATTCAGGATTTGCGGGAAGGCCGCGAGTTGTGGAGTAAGGCAAAACAGCCCGGTGCGGCAGGCGGCGCGTCTCCGATTGCCGCCGAGAAAGATAAGCCATCAGCGACCGGAAAAGCCAGCGCCGCAGGAAAATCTCGGTTACCCAAACGTCTGCAATCCCAGCAAAAGAACTTGGCGGAAAAACTGTTGAACAAGATGGGGAGGACGTCGATTGTCGGCGCAGTGTTTTTGGCGGGACTCCTACTTTTCGGCCTTCGCCTCGATCGCGTGCTTTGGCCCAAGACGTCGACCCAAAAGTTATCGGAGAGAAGTATCGACGCGCCATCGGCCCTTGCAGGTCAGGTTGCAGTCCCAAACCCAGCACCCGCAGCGGTCGTGTCTGGTGCCAGCGAAACGTCTCGGGTGGCAGGGGGGACAGTTACAAAACAAGATGGCATTACTCAGGCCGAGGCAGTCAGGAAAAAGGTCAGCAAGTCCGCGGCCGTCCCGCATTCTTCAGCCGCCGTAACGCTTGCCAGCACGAACGCTGTGGGATTATCTCCAGCAACGATTCCAGGCTCAGCAACTTTGGATATTGAAGTAGACCACAAATTCGCTGAGGCCAAGCTCTCGATATGGGTGGATGACCGGTTGAGCTATACGCGCGCTCTGGAAGGAACGGACAAGAAACATTTAGTGCTGTTCCATCACGTTCAAGGCCACGAAATTCATGCCATGCCGATCCCGGCTGGAAGCCACCGTCTTCGTGTGCAGGTCACTTCGGGGGACAATTCTTCTGATCAGTCGGTGACCGGAGAATTCTCCAGTGGAAGCGAGAAGTTGTTACAAGTTTCTGTCGACAAGCGTGGAGTGATGAATTTGAACCTGGAGTGAATTCGGCTGACTTCTCAGCTTTTGAAATCTCAGTAAAATCCCGACAAATCAGGATGAAGTTCGTACGCGGCCACCATTGAAGCGCCAGTGCATCTAAAAGTCTTGTGTTTTCTTCTCGGAGGTCTTGTGGCAAATTCCAAGAAAAAGCGTTGGGTATCGAAAGTGACCACCGACTCTACGCATCCTCCGGCAAAGCTCTTTACGCAGAAGGCCGCCACCATAGCGCGTAGCCTGGCATCGAAGAAGGTTTCCCCGAAGGGACCGGGCTCAGGCATGAGGATGCTAACGTACTTTATCAATCGGGCGGGGCGCGGATTGAGCGCCGCTCGCAAGGCCGAGTTGGAGAAAGCCAAGGCGCTGCTGTCAAAACGCATCGAGCGGGATAAAAAGTCGGCGGAGCGAAAAGGCGCGTGATCTGAATTTGTCGGACCGGATGGGCTAACGGCGAGGTGGTACGGACTTGCGATCGGCGGGGGGTCGCAAAGTGTGAGTCAGCACGTTGGGTCGGTGGGTGCGAAGCTGACGGCACAGCACTTCGCGAAGTTGCCAGATGGAGAATGCAACTAAGAACCAAACCGTGGTAGCGACCGCGAGCACAATTGGTGTTTTCCATTCAGTGAGTTTCAGCCAGACGATGACAGAGAATGCGACCAGACCAAAGCCACCCATGGCCGCTCCGGCCACATCGACGGCAGCGGCGGCTCGGCCGCGTTCTGCGCCGTCATAGCCTGCGCTCTCTTTTTTCTGCTGCTCACGTTTCCTAATAAGCGTGGCCGTCGCAGGGACGATAGCGGGAAATGCCAGGAAAAGACCGCCGACTTCGGGGCCGTATCGCTTCGCAACCAAGCCGGCAAAAGCTGTGACAGCTCCACCAAAAGAAAAGCGCAAGGCGAACTCGTACCACTTCGAATTTCTTAAGCCGGTCGTATCGACTTTGATCTTCACCGATTACCTCAACACGACATACCACAGGCCGAAGGCGCCAACCAACCACAAGCCCAGCCCGGAGGTGGTGGCTGGAAGAACCTGCATCCGCCGGTGCATCATCCACCGGCTTATTACAGCGGCGTAAATAATAAACGCGATGGACCCTAGAATCATCGACCGGGCTTCGATGCTGGCGTATGCCTTCCCTTCTTTCATGACGGTCAGAGCAAGCGTAGCGAGGGCAACGGATGGGGCGGCGCCGAAAAGTCCAGCGAAACTTTTGGGCTTTAACAACTCTCCCAGCAGGGCAAAGCCTGAAACGACTGTGCCCCCGATAATTACTCTGAAGAGGGTTTCTTTCACTCGCTTCCTCCCGCATGCAACGTCAAGAGAAGAGTAGATGTGCGGCAAGCGTTTTACAAACAGCAAAAAATGCGGGGAGTCTGCGATCGACTCCCCGCTATCTCACCGGCGAATTAATTATGCGGCCCTACGAGACTTCCGCTTATCCCGAGGCTGCTCTTCTTCTTCGCTCTCAGAATCGCCTTGCTGGGCTTCAACATTGATTTCTTTCGCCAGTTCAGTCAGCTTCTCGTCAGTTTCCTTTTCTTCTTCCAGCGTCTCCCTCAGAAGCGACGCCTGCTCCGACTCGCCGAGCAAGTCGGCAAACGCGATCACCGAACCATAACCGGCGATTTCGTAGTGCTCGACCCGCTGCGCGGCGGAGATGAGGGCGGCATCCATCATGGCATCCTCGAAATCCTCGCCCATGGTTTCCGCTCCCTCTTTGATCAGTCCTTCCATCCCTAAACATTTCTTGCCTGTGGCTTTTTCTCCGAGCTGTTCGAATATCTGTTGCAGGCGCTCGATCTGTCCCCGAGTTTGCTCCAGATGCTCTTCGAAGCCCTGGCGCAACTCGTCTGACGATGCCGCCTTGGCCATCTTCGGCAAGGCTTTGGTCAATTGATTTTCGCCACTGAATAAATCCTTAAGCTCTTTGACATACAACTTTTTTAGAGAATTCTTGCTCATGTTTCCCCTCGTATTCAGAATTTGCCCCAAGACAGCGGCTCGTTTATGTTCCCTTAGTTGCAGAACCTCGCCGGGCGGATGGTCGAGATCGGCAGCGGCGAACGAACTTTTCAAATGCAGATGAGGGCGATAAATTTCCCGCCTGCCCGCGAGTCTCAACGCTGGATAGCGTCGAGGCTCGCGAGCTTTACGGACTGGATTATGCCGCAGCCTTTTCATCGAACTTGATTAGGACCTTGGTATATCCATCGACGCGGTTATGGGCATTTCATGAAGTAGCGCATACAGCAAACCCTGTATGGCGGCGAAGCGTAAGCCCCTGCAATTATTACCCGACTTCGTGCCGCTCTCGTCTTCCAAAGGGAAAATGCCAGATCGCGTTCCGACAATCCTCTGTATAGACGACGACTCCGAAACGCTGGCCCTGCGCCGGCATTTCCTCCAGAGTTCCGGATATTCGGTGGTCACTGCATCCTCGGGAGTGGAGGGTCTGCAAGCCTTGTCTAAGGGCCAGGGAATTGACCTGGTTCTCCTCGATTACATGATGCCGGGGATGGACGGAGACGAGGTCGCTCAAAAACTCAAAAGACAGAATCCGCTGCTGCCGGTAGTCGTCGTGTCTGCCGTGGCCCAGCTCCCTCAGGGGTTGTTAACCGTAATTGATGGCTATGTGCAAAAAGGCCAGGACCCTGATGTTCTTCTGGGCACGGTGCTGAAGATTTTGACGTCGCGCAGCAAAGAGGGCGCACTCATGGAAAGCTCGAACCTGGGTCGTAAGACCGTGCTTTGTGCCGAAGATGATGAAGAGCAACTGACCTCGCGAAAAATGGTTTTCGAGTCCGCGGGTTTTGACGTGCTGCTGGCGCGTTCCGGCGCGGAAGCTTTGCAGCTATTTCAAGCTCACTCCGTGGACGCAGTGGTCCTGGATTACTGGATGCCGCGCATGAAGGGATTATCGGTAGCACGCGAGATGAAGCAACTGCGGCCGAACATACCAATTCTGGTCCTCTCAGGATTCTCTTCGCTGCCGGATGAGACGATTGGCGTTGTCGATACGTGGTTGCAAAAGCGGGATATGGAACCGGGCGAGCTGTTGGCCGAAGTAAACAGACTGATAGAGAAGAACGCAGCGGGTTGATTTTCTCGTTAGATGTTGACGAGTGGTTGCGGTAGCGGTTGAGTTAACTCGATTCGAGCACTCTCGCAAATGCAAAACAAGATCAGCCGGTGCGCACCAGCAGGGGCAAGGAGAATCTTGCCATTCATCGTGGCTCTAATTTTCCTGTCGTCGACAAGCTTCGCGGCGAGCGCTCAGCCAGATCAGTCCGAAAACCCTTTGAAACATCTGAGCCTGGCTGAACTTGGCAGCGTCGAGGTAACAACCGCTTCCAAGGAGCCGGAGGAAGTATGGAACACTACAGCCGCCGTGTACGTCATCACTCATGATGATATTGAGCGCTCCGGAGCAACCAGCATTCCGGAGGCATTGCGGCTGGCACCGGGCATGGAAGTAGCACAAATCGACAGCAGCAAATGGTCCATCGGCATTCGCGGTTTCGGCAGCCGCTTGTGCCGCGATGTTCTAGTGCTGATTGATGGGCGAACCGTCTACACGACGCTGATTGCGGGCAC
>JBAVGI010000163.1:0-4294 GCA_049684755.1 Candidatus Sulfotelmatobacter sp. | reverse complement strand
CGTCCGCGTGAGTGGGAATGACGAGAACCATCCTGAAGGAAGCTACTTCATAGAATGGTGGGACCAAGGCCAGCGCCACCGCGAAGCTGCGGGCGCACTTGCCCAAGACGGTGCGGAGAGAGCGCGGATAAAGCAGGCGGAATTGGCCGCGGTCCACAATGGCATCATTCCGTCTGCGCCGATAGTTGAAGCGAACCCGCAGCGCACTAACCTCTCGGCAGTGTTGGACGCCTATATCGAGTATGTGCGCTATCACCGAAGCCTGAGAACTTTCCGCACATACCGTCCGATCCTAGATTCGTTCAAGGCTTTTTGCGAAAAAACCTACGTCGATGAAGTCGAGCGCCAGGATCTGCTCGACTTCGCCACCGACTGCCTGAAGCAGGGGCAGAAGGGCAAGAGCATTTACAACAAGCTGGTCGTGATCTCGCAGGTAATGAAGCAGCACGGCAAGGCCAAACTGCTGAATGCCGCCGACTGGCCTAGCTTCGTCGAAACCGTGCGGCCGATCTATGAAGATTTCGAACTCGCAAAGCTTTTCCGCGCCTGCGCATTCCCCGAGGAAATGCGTTTCAAGTTTTATCTCATGTCAGGCTTCCGCGACGCCGAAGGTCGCTTCGTCACCTGGCGCGATGTGGATTTCAAACACATGGCGGTTCGCGTGACCGCGAAACCGCACTGGGGATTTCAACCGAAGAACTGGGAAGAGAGGGAGGTCCCGGTTCCGCAGAAGCTAGTGACCATGCTTCAGAAATTCCGTCCCGCAAACGCGACTCCGGACGATCCTCTATTCCCCAGCGCCACTGGCCGGCCAGACGGCGCAATGTTGGAAAAACTCAAGGCGGTCGCATATCGCGGAAAACTGAACTGCGGTCATTGCGCTGTGAGCCACAAACTGGGAGACGGAACCGTAAAGATCAATCGCTGTGCCGAGGGAGCCTACTGTGGCCGTTGGTTCCTGCATAAATTTCGCCACACGTATGCCACGCGGCACCTCCAGGATGGCATTGACATTCGCACCCTGCAGCAATGGATGGGACACCGTGATATCGCATCGACGATGGTTTATCTCAAAGGTGTCCGCAACAGCGACGTACAGGCCCGGATTGACAAGGGCAGCCTCGCAGCATTCGCCTAGCGGCATTCGGTTTTCACAGACGGGAGGGCACCTAACGCCGAGCTTGCTTCACCGCGGAATTGTCGTCTTCGTTCAGCATCGGCGAGGCTTTGCTTTTGCTACTCAGACGCTTCATCCTCATATTCCTCCGCTGTTTTGCTGAGATCGATTTTCACTTTCTTGAGTACTTTGGCCAATTGCTTGGGTGATAGGTCGGACAGGTCGTCGCATACGACGCGACTTTCAGGGTCGCCGTCGCTGAAATCCTCGACGTACCTCTCAAGCCTCAGCACCACTTTGTCCTTGGCCTTCACGTTCATCGTCCGGATGAATGCCTTTTCTTCGAATTGCAGAGCTGGCTTCTTGCTCAGGCTCCAGTTGATGGTGCGCGAAGCGACCGCCGGATGTTTCCTCAGGAACGCCATCAGCGCTTTAGTCAGGGCGATCCTGTTCTGCCAGTAGCGCAATTTCTTATTGAGAGCGGCATCATGCTCCTTCATGGAGTTCTCCTGCTGGTGCGTCGCCCGACCCTATCGCTGGACTCTGCGATGCATGCTCGAAGGGGGTTTGACCAAGGTCAGAACACAACTGATTGAGTTCTTCGAGTTCCTCCGCCCGGATCGTGCCAGTGTTAATGAGATGCTGAAGGCCAATCCTGGGATCATGGACGAGATAGAACTTCTTGCCCATGGACAGTTTTGTGGAAATCAGTTTCTTCTCTTCCAGTTTCTTCAAATAAGGCACGAGATTCTTAGTGCCCTCCAGTCCGAGTTCGAAAGCCATCTCCTCTTGAGTGGGGTAGCAGATTCCGTACTTGCTGGCCCGAAGCGAGAGGTACACCAACGCTCTAAATTCGGGAGCAGAAAGGTGCCGCATCAGCTTCCGGTGCAGAATTGGCAGGGGCACGAATCCCTTCCGTGCTGTGTCAAACACAACTTCATTGGCATTTGGAAAATGAATTTTTCGGTAGCGGAGATCCTTCGGCTCCTTGCCGATCGGAATTGAAAGCGAAATTGTCATCTGTACACTCCCGCGATATCAGGGTAAAGTAGTGGTGGGTGCGGCAGGACTCGAACCTGCGGCCTCCGAGTTAGAAGCTCGGTGCTCTTAACGGCTCACTCACGGCGTCCCTCTCGAAAAGGCAACCGTACCGCTGTTCCTTCTGAGCTACGCACCCAATCCAAAACCTTCTATTTTTCAATCAGTTGCAGCCAAGCTAATCTAGCTTCGGATAGTACCCCCACATCTGCAAGTCTGTCAACTCCGCTCACAGCGACGAAACACGTCGCGCAGATCTGGTCAATGTCAAGTGCAATACACTATCAAAGTCATGGTTAACTCCAGGTTAATGGCAAAGCGCGAGAATATTTATACTTAGCTGCTTTTAAAACAATGGTTTAGACGACACAGTCGTTAGAACTAATGGATGATTTCATCCAGATCACTATCCAATTTTAGCGATATGTAACGCCCGAGTCGTTGCCGTTAGATACGGTGGCAGCATCCCGAAAACGGTAGCGAATGAAAAGCGAAAATGATACGATCGCTACATGGACGAGGGACGTAAGCGCGTGCTGGCGATCGTACTCGATTCCTCTCTGGTCGATGTTGATGGGTGGATTCCTTGGCTCCGAAACCGTCTCCGCGGCGCTTCGACGCCTGCGATTGCACCTCTAGGCCAGCTTCTCGAAGTCACAGCCCCGAGGCGACTTCGTTTCCTGTCCGAAATCGACAATAAAGACTTCTTGTACGCCAGGATTGGACGCCAAGATGCCCTGGCTTTCCCCGATCTGATTCCCGGAAGTATTATCCGAGTGGATCCGAAGTTCTCGAACGGTCGCATCCCTAAGTCAAATGGCGCAACCTCCTCCCAAACATTTCTGATCGAACATAACAGGGGCCTCTTTTGTTGCCGCTTGCGCGTTGTAGAAAGAGGCATCATCGTCCCGATCGGTACGTCGCTCTCTTATGCCCAAGTCGAACTGAAAGTTCCACGCGAGGCGCGGATTCTAGGCGTTGTGGATCTCGAAATTCGACCTATGCTTCGGACCGAGCAACCGGAAGTTCCAAGGGACCTCGGAAAATATTGGAAACCACGACCGCTTGTAACGGACAAAGAATTTGGCCAACTCCTCCGCACCTCGCGAACCAGGCTGCATCTGTCTCTGCGGGAGGTTGCGGGAATGAGCCGCAACATCGCAGGTCTGCTTGGGGATGAAAGATATTTTGTTTCTCCCAGTTCTCTCTGCGACTACGAGCTTTTCAACGCGCCACCGCGTCACTTTCATAAGGCCATTACTCTTTGTTCTCTGTACGGCCTGCAATTTCACGTGTTTCTGAAGGCGGTTGGAATTGCCTTGGCTGAAGCCGGCACGGAACCGATTCCCGATCATCTGGCTCGCAGGGTTTTGAGCGCGGAGCCCGACGAAAACTCGAACGACAACGCCACGCCTGGTCGGAATGGATTCCTAGCAGAGATGCTTGAACGATGTGAGGAAATTCCGGTTTTCCTGCGAGAATCCATCGGGCCATTGTCTGGCCTGGAAGACGCTTCTCTGGACGACTTCTTCTGGATCGGCGGCGAATATGATGTCCTTCATCCTTGCCTGGAAAACGGGCTGTTTGCCCTCGTGAACCGTCGCGAGAAGAGGCCAATCTATTTCACGACTAAACCGCCATGGCAACAGGCGGTGTATGTGATCCTAATGCGCAACGGGACGTACTTGTGTGCATGTTGTGGCATCGAGAATGGCACTCTGGTCATCCATCCGTACTCCCGGCAGTTCCGTCGTTCCGAACATTTGCGCTACCACCAGGATGCTGAGGTCGTTGGCCGGATTGTCACGGTGGCGAGAAAGATTGGGTGATCTTGTCAGTTTGCCGGACAAACGGAATCGCTGTCCACTCGGCGATTCCTTCAGATTGCAGGGAAAATTTACTTCGTTTAGCGAAATTCGAACGCTTTACTCATTTTATGGACAAGCTTTCCGTATCTGGCTAACCTCGGTCGTCAGGTGGGACTCTTGTCCTCTCTCTCTCATGAACGAAGCCGTTGGAGGTCCTGGGTACCGAGCGAACTCCAATGGCTTTCAAGACAGATTCGACCCCTTCTGCACTGGCATCTGGCTAGTTTCCTCTGCATCACAGCGGGGAGTCTTCTGGCGCTCCTCATTCCAC
>JBAVGI010000162.1:0-1775 GCA_049684755.1 Candidatus Sulfotelmatobacter sp. | reverse complement strand
CAGGGGGATAGCATGAACGAGATTATTGATGATTGTCGGATTTCGTTCCACGTCGTAGGACACTTTTCAAATGATATGGTTCACATCCAACCGTTAAATCCACAACGGATTTGGGACAAACTCGATTTTTCTGATATTGCAACATTGCTATACATCTGTGCAATAGCAGTTTGTCGAGATGCTTCAGGGAAAATAATTGATGGGATGGAAGATGAACCCGCGACACTGATTGGTGTAGTCCGAGTTCAGCGTGAGGGCGACAAACTGGCTTGCTACCCCTCGTTTTTCGTCGATCCCGATAACCCATCTTCTGCACATCAGGAAGTGATGAATGGGGCGATTCTCCGAGTGATGGTAGACGGCACGGGGCATCTAAATCCTGCCAAACGCTACCAAGCCGAATCGGCCATCGAAGACACCAAATTGGCGGAAGAACTCGGGATTAAGTTCAATTTGGAGGGCCGATGAATGACGGATGGACTACTACAAACCGGTTCCTAGCTTCGACGGTTCATATGGTTTATGGACACGAGTCGATGACGGGCATCGAACTGCGACCCGTGCCGAACAGCAGAAACGAACCGGAGTATCAGTTCAACATTGGCTCATGTGACGGCAACATCCTCGCCGAAGATTATGAAAATGGTCAACTGAGTATCACGGACGTGAAAAGTTTCGCAGCATCATATGTTCGGATCACAGGACAACTCAAAAAGATGCACCAGAGTAAAGACACGAGTTGGCGTTCGAGTGCTTGGTATAACGGGAAGACGAGTGATGGCAGGAAGATCAAGTAGGAGGAAAGATGGGGTTGTACGATTCGATTGCTGGACAGGGAGAAGGTTTCATCCAAACCGCAGGAACTTCTGAAGCACCCGCGGCAGTAAATCGGAGTGCAGATCGTGAAAGATACGAGCGAGAATTTGCGGGCAAGCTCCGAGTCGAGAAGACGCCGCAGCAACTTCGAGCGGAACAGTGGATGGCAGAATACAAAGCCGAGCAGGCACAGAAAGAAAACGCCCGCCTAGAGAGAATTAGGAAGGGCGAGTTGGTAGTACACCCTGACGGAAGTTACACGGAAAAACTTCCACCACGGTGGTAACCAAAAAAGGGGGAGAGGTATGGCAAAGAAAAGTTTGAATTATAACCAGAGTCGGGCGTTGGGTTCACTGCTCTTACAGCAGTTGAATAATCAAAAGCCCGCACCGAGCAAGACGAGACAAGAAACGCCCGCAGAAGAGTTTGCAAGGCTGGCTAGGGAAGAACAAGAGAATTTCGTACAGGTGTCTCGCCCTGCAACTGCCTATGAAAAGGCAATAGACGGCAGGGATACGGTTACGATCTCTGTGCCTCGAAAACAATACGAGGACAAATACGGTATCACGGGGCTTCGACAAATCTATTCTAAGAGCCCCTCAGAACTTCAGGCGATGTCGAATAATCCCGTGGAGCGGGTGAAGATGGTTGATCCCTTGGCTCGATTTCCTAGGACTTCAACGCCTGTTGAAATGACTGAGGAGAACGCTATCAAGTTTACCCAGCAGGCTCAAGCGTTTCTGGACTCGAAGAATCTTAGTGCCGACGATAGGGATCGGCTCATTTTGTTTGTCGCTATAAACGCGGATAGCAACTCGACGATTGATGTATCGAATCCTGAGATTTGGAATATCGCTTATAGACGGCTTATTGAACTCGGTTGTATAAGTTCTGACGAGCCGAATCAATCAACGCTCGCACCGACACGAGAACCTGAACCCTCAGCGGATGACCTCTAC
>JBAVGI010000161.1:0-1915 GCA_049684755.1 Candidatus Sulfotelmatobacter sp. | reverse complement strand
AATTGAACGCTCCCAGCAAATCGCCGGCGTTAGCGTCGCGTGAACCCATCGGCCCGAGCCCGAACACTTCCTCGATAAACTTCGGGAACGAGGCGAAGTCGCTTTCGCCATGGAAGACGTAGCCACGCTTTGCAAATGGACTGACTATGATCAGCGGCACTCGCAATCCGTATCCGGTCGCGTCCACTTGCGGCGGCGGCACATGATCGTACCATCCGCCATAGTCATCCCAACTCACAAATATCACGGTGCTTGCCGCATCGGGACCGTCCTGAACCGCGGCGATCATTGACGCAGTCGTGGCTTCGCCCGTGCGCACGTCATTCGGCGGATGCTCGCTGTTCAACGCGTCGGTAGTCACCCAACTGACCGCCGGCAGAGCGCCACTCCTGGCATCATCGGCGAATTGTCGCCAGGGAACGACGTTGCTCCAGTCAGGGCCGTAGCGGAGGTGATAAATCGCGTCTACCTCTGTCCAGAAATAGCCGCTCTTCGGCGTAGTAACCCCGTAGTATTTCCACGAGACCCCCGCGGCATCCATCTCATCTATCAAGGTCGGGCCGTCCCAGCAGGGCCGACTATGAGAGCCGTCCACCATCAGCACCAGGACGTCCGGTGCTGCGTCGCATCCCCAGCTCCACTTGCCGCTCGTTGAACCGGCGCTGTGTCGTGGATTATCGACCGCGCCGAAACTGGTCCCGAAAATCGTGAACAGATGATTCGGAAAGCTCGGCCCCATCACGCTGGTGAAGAAATTATCGGCCAGCACATACGCGCGGGCATAGGCCCAGTAAGTCGGAATCTCGTGTTCGGAGTACTGTGCATACGCGGACGGATAGATAAAGTCGTCCATCATGCCATTGTCCCAGACGCGCAAAGCATCCGCTCGCCGGTGGGGTAGATCGCCTGGAGGTATGATCGGAGCCCGGGCGAGCGGTATCAGCCTATGCTCGTGAATACCGACCGTGGTGCCGTCGGCGCCTGGGAATAAACCGAAGTAATTGTCGAAAGTGTGGTTCTCCTTAAGGATGATCACGATGTGCTTGACGTCCCGCAAGGTGGCGGCGTTCGCTGGGAATGCAACCACAACCGCAAACACGAGCCATAGGATTTGCCGGCAAGCGGATTTGAAGATCTTCAGTGTCATTATTGTTCCACCTGAGAAACGTCGTCTCCAGGCTCGGGCCCGTGGATTTTTCACGGATTGCCGCCAGCCCGCCGTGCTCACGATGCAGCATCTCTCTTTTTCCATTCGGTTAGATAGTCGAATCTTCCTTTGATCCAGCCGATGGGCGATTGTCCGAAATAGCAGGGAGAAAAAGCGCGCTGACGGACTCGGCTCGCCGCCGGCGCGCTCACCCAAGGGGGCGATTCGTTTCGCTGCTTATTGATCGATGACGGTGTTGTTCACCTCGACGCATCCCGAGGAGCCATCAGGCAATTCGACCGTCAGCGCTACCGGAGTCGAGGTAATCTGGGACAAGTCTATATGCGACGTATCCAGCTTCAGCTTCCACTTGCCGCACGAACCGGCCGGCGTGGGCATACGGCGCACGATGGCATCCGCGGTCTCACCCTCGGCGGTGTCGCCTTGGAATAGCGCATCGTTGGTGCCGCTGATTGGCCTGAAGGAAGGTATGGTTGCCGCCGCGTCCGGTGCGCTCTGACAGGTTCCCTGATGCAGGCTCACCTTCACGCCGCCGTTGTCGAGGTTGTCGCTCGAGCGCTTGCAAGTATTCGGGTTCTGCGCGTCCTTGAAGGTAACCGAGATCTCAGCCTGATCGTTGGGCTCCGAGTCGCCGCCATGCGTGATATCGACCGAGGCCCGCTTGATCCCGACTTCGCCGCCATCGGCTGCCGCTGCCCGGCTCGAGGCCAGCGGGATAACTGCCGCGGCAATCGCCACAAAGGCCAG
>JBAVGI010000160.1:0-2254 GCA_049684755.1 Candidatus Sulfotelmatobacter sp. | reverse complement strand
CTGTTATTCCTGGGAGGAATAACAGATGAACATGGTGTCGTGAGCGGGTAAATTGGGGTTTTCGGTCCAACAGTCTCGCTGAGGAATTCCCCTGAGATAGCGATTTGTCGACAAATGCGACGGAAATACTGTACGCAGGAGCAGTCTAGTTACGGCGTCTGGGCGAACGCCGATGTGGTTGTGGGTCGTAGTTGATTTCGTTGCAAACCAGCGCCCAAGTGCCTGCCGATGAAGCAGATGAGACTGTCCTTGTCAGCCTGACTCGGGCGCATCTCTAACTGGCCCCCGCATCCGCAAAGCGATTTGCTCGACCAAATGCTAGGTGACGGATTGACTTCTTGTTGTCTGATATTCCCGGTAGGAATATCACGCGGACGAAAAGTTGTTGGACAGGGCGCCGCAAATCGATCAAATTGGCTAGCACTGTGGGTCCGCGCGAAGTCAACAAAACGGAGGGTCCACAGCTGTGGAGAAGAGGTCGTCATGTCAGCCCAGCCCAGTCTGACCGTCCCAAGTGAGCGATCACACTCGCTTCGAGAAGCCCCCGTCAGTCAGCAATACGCTGCCCGCTTTCTCAACATGCACCCGAAAACCGTACTTCGCAAGGCTCGTGAAGGGTCACTTCCGGCTCACCCGGTAGGGTCTGACCGAAAGCGATGGCGTTTTTATCTCTCGGAGTTGGACGATTGGCTTCGGTCGCAGGTTATTGCCGACCATCGTGCGCGTCACAACATGGCTTCGGGTGTAGCGTCAGACAAGTGAGCGAAGGAATCGAGAATCCTCTCCCGTCGCGTGCACGATGCCTTTGCGCAGGATCACGCCTCGCACGACCCCAGTTCGTTGCGTCGTAGGACCTGCGGGAAGCGATATTTGTCGTGAACTAGACTCTGCGACGCCCACTGCGGTAAATTCGGATTGCGACCGCTGCCAGAATTCAAGGAGCAAATGAATGCTGGCGCGTTATCAGAATGGCTGTCTCCAAACAATAGTTCGTAAAGATGGGATAGAAAGATGGCAGTTTCGCTGGCTGCATAAAGGCGCGGACGGCATTTCGCGTGAGCGCAAGAAGACCATCGGACCGGTCAAGGACTATCCCGAAAACAGCAAGAAGCTGCAGGATTTGTTAGCTGGACTGCGGCTAAACATCAACACCGATGGCCCGACAGAGTTGACTTCGATCACAATGACTGAGGCTGTGGAGCACTACAAAATTCATGAACTTACTGATTGCGGACGGGACGGCAAAGCATATTCGACCCGCAACCGAAAGACGCAGGTTCTGAACCGTTGGGTGATTCCTCATTGGGGAAAACTCGAACTCCGGGCCATCAAGACCGTTGCGGTGGAGCAATGGCTCAAATCGCTTGTCACAAGCAAGTTCGGCAAACGCAAACTTCTTGCAGGTGGCACGAGAGAAAAAATCCGTGACGCGATGGGCAGCATTTTCAATCACGCGATACGTTGGGAGTTCACTGACCGTAATCCAATCGCAGGTGCCGGCAAGGGCTCAGGTGTTCGTGTTTCTGCGAAGCGTGAGCGAACACCCGATATTCTAGAAGTGGAAGAGATGCATCTCTTGCTGGGAGTCTTGGGAATTCGAGAGAAGGCCATGGTGTTTCTTGACATGCCGTCGGGACTGCGCCGTGGCGAACTGGCTGGGCTGAAATGGAAGGATTTCGACTTCAAGAATCTCCATGTAAGCGTGACTCGGTCACTCGTTGACCAGCACGTCGGCCCGGTCAAAACCGAGGCATCCAGAAAGCTGATGCCGATTGACGCGTATGTAGCTCATGATCTGTTGGCTTGGTATGACGTGACACCATACAAAAAGCCGTCAGATTATGTATGGGCCACTAACGCCAACCGCGCTGGAGCAAAGCGCGGAAAACAACCAGTGTGGCTGAGTGCGGTAATGCGCGATTACATTCAACCCGCAGCTCGGAAACTGGGTATCAACAAGAAGATGTCGTGGCATACATTTCGCCATACATTTTCTACGTTGCTCAAGGGCAACGGGGAGGATGTCAAAGTTGTGCAGGAGTTGTTGCGGCACTCAACAGCAAAAATGACGCTCGACACCTACACCCAAGCCCTGAGTCCGCAGAAGCGAGCGGCCCAAAGCAAAGTGGTCGGCATGATCCGCTCGAAACCAAGTTGTACCGTCGTTGTACCGCGAGTTTCTGGAGAAATCCCGGTAACTCATTGATTAGGTTTGGCGTCCCCGACGGGATTTGAACCCGTGTTACCGCCGTGA
>JBAVGI010000159.1:0-1834 GCA_049684755.1 Candidatus Sulfotelmatobacter sp. | reverse complement strand
GCCGGAGGCATCGCTCACGATTTCAATAATCTGCTCACCGTGGTCAGCGGCTACACCGAGGTTCTGCTCGATCAACTCACGCTGGCAAATCCTCTGCGCGCCAAGGCCGAAGCCATTCAGCAAGCCTCCGATCGCGCCACCACGCTGACCCGTCAGCTTCTCGCCTTCAGCCGCAAACAACTTCTGCAGCTCAAAGTGGTCGATGTCAACGCCATCGTTGCAGACATGGAGCGCCTCCTCCGCCCGCTCATTGGCGAGGATATCGAACTCACCACCAATCTCGACGCGACCATCGGCTGCACGCGTGCCGATGCCGGACAGCTCGAACAAGTCATCATGAATCTGGTGGTCAATGCTAAAGACGCAATGCCCAACGGCGGCAAAATTCGCATCACCACCGCCAGCGTCACTCTCGATGACTCCTACCGCCCGGAAAATACTTTCATCAAACACGGCCCCTACGTCATGATTTCCGTCGGCGACACCGGGCAGGGCATGGACCGCGAAACTCAGGCCCGCATCTTCGAACCTTTTTTCACCACCAAAGAAAAAGGCAAAGGCACCGGCCTCGGACTTTCCACGGTTTACGGAATCATCAAGCAAAGCGGCGGCTACGTTTTCGTGCAGAGTGAGCTTGGCCGTGGCACAGTCTTCACCATGTATTTCCCGCGGGTGGACGAGCCCTCTGAAATGAACGGTGCGGCCCCAGTCTCCCTCGCCGTCGTCGGCGGATCAGAAACCATCCTGCTGGTCGAAGACGAAGAATCCGTCCGCCAGCTCATTCGCGAAACTTTGGAATCCCGCGGCTACGATGTTCTCGAAGCCTGCAATGGCCACGCCGCCCTCGCTCTCGCCGCCGCCCGCGCCGAGTCCATTCATCTGGTGATCACCGACGTCGTCATGCCCGGCCTCAGCGGCCACGAACTGGTGCAGCAGTTGCTCGCTTCTCGTCCCAACACAAAAGTCCTCTACCTCTCCGGCCACGCCGAAGAAGCTGTCGCCAGCCCAATCTCCACCGACGTCCCCAAAGCCTTCCTGCAAAAACCCTTCACCCTGCAAAACCTCTCCCGCAAGGTCCGCGAAGTCCTCGGCCCCGCGAGCAACTAAATCATCTTCACCACTGCAATTTGCGCCGTCCTCCGCGAAGTCCTCCCCGCCGCCAACTAATAAATGGCCCTGTCATCCTGAGCGCAGCGAAAGCCTGCCCTGAGCGAAGTCGAAGGGGAGTAACGTGCCACCACCCAAAAGGACTCAATCAAAATTGAATTGTCATCCTGAGCGAAGCGAAGGACCTATGCAACCTGCCGCCACCGTTCCCGCTCCTGCGTGCTTCCCATGCCGCCTGCGCAACCGTGGAAGAGCGGCGCTTCAGCGCCGCGTCACAGATTCACGAAACCTCGGGGCCTTAGCCCCCGATAATCCTCGCAACCACTCGCCCTTTATTACCATCCAAACAGACGATCCCGCTTCGCCTGAATCTATACCCCCGCTCTCGTCATCAGTACAATAAGAATTCTGGAGGAAAAATCATGGCTCATGAACTACCGCCCTTACCGTATGACTACGCGGCCCTCGAACCCACCATCGACAAGCAAACGATGACCCTGCACCATGACATGCACCACGGTGCCTACGTCAAAAATCTCAACGCAGCCATCGAAAAACATCCCGAGCTCGGCAAGAAAACTGCGGAAGAATTAATCCGCGATTTGAACGCCATTCCCGAAGACATCCGCGCCGCCGTCCGCAACAACGGCGGCGGCCACGTCAACCACTCCATGTATTGGAAGATCATGAAGCCCAAAGGCGGCGGCGATCCCACCGGCCCCATCGC
>JBAVGI010000158.1:0-60485 GCA_049684755.1 Candidatus Sulfotelmatobacter sp. | reverse complement strand
CTCAAAGAAAAGCTGCTGGCGGCGCATCGGGCCGGGCTCTTCGAAGTGATCCTGCCACGCGACAACGAAAAGGATTTAGCCGAAGTCCCAGAAAATCTGCGCAACGCGATGAAAATGCATTTCGTGGACACGATGGATCAGGTGCTGCAAATCGCGCTGGAATCGCCGCTGCCGTCTCTCAGCGAGGAAGAATCCACGCGGCCGATTGCGCCTCTGACGTCGACTCCTGGGGATAGTCCAACAGCGCATCAGTAGGCTTTTGAGCTGCCCATCCTGAACGCTGTCATCCTGAGCGGAGTTGCCATCCGCGTTAGCGGGCGGCAATGTAGTCGAAGGACCCCTTTCGCCATGAAGTCTCCACAGGCTCGCCAAGGCGCTCCGCTATGGAGTCAGACGGAGACGGTTCAGGTTAAATTTTGTGGACTCGTAAGGCGTTCCGCGCGTCCTTTAATGAAGAGTGCAAAGAAAACGATGCTAGCGCAGAATATGCTTGCAATGAGTGGAGACCAGGGCGATCTCCCTTGGGCTTTTGCAAGTCTCCAAACCCCGTACATGAGGGCCGCTTTACCGCCGACCAACATGAGCCAAAACGCTAGATAGGCCATGCCCCTATTCTACGCCGCTGATTTCTTATGGGGGTGGCGCTTCGCTGGCTTCGGCATTCGCCACAGGCTGCGCGGTGATTCTATGGGGTCAAAATTCAAACTGATGTGTTACCAGCCAGACCCCTCTGATCGTCCCTAATCCTCGCGAAGCGTTACAATAGGGAACTCTTACGATGTCCACATCGAACCAAGGTCATATCGCTTTTGAAAATGGGCTGGCGTCGCCAGCCGAAGATGTGCAAGCTCGCACCACCGGGATACTTCCCTCGCAAGAGATCCAAAGCTTAATCGCACGCGGAAATATCAGCGCCACTCCCGCAATCAACCCGGAACACATTCAGCCGGCAAGTCTTGATCTGCGCCTGGGCGACGTCGCCTATCGCGTACGCGCCAGTTTTCTGCCCGGGCCGAATAACACAGTCGACGCAAAAATCAAACAACTCCGGATGACGCGCGTCGATCTCACAGGCGCGCCGGTTCTGGAAAGAGATTGCATCTACATCATCCCCTTGGTCGAGGAATTGAACCTTCCAGAAAATATCTCCGGCAAAGCCAACCCCAAGAGCACCACCGGGCGGCTTGATATTTTCACCCGCCTCATTACCGACTACAGTACGGAATTTGACCGAGTAGTGGCGGGGTACAAAGGCAAACTTTACGCGGAGGTCGTCTCCCGCACCTTCACGGTTGCGATTCGAGCCGGGATGAGGCTCAGTCAGTTGCGGTTCGTTCACGGCAGCCCGCGCTCGGGCGATCAGACCATCAGAAATCTGGATAAGGAAGAGCCGCTGGTCTATGTGAATGAGGAGGGTCCGGTCAGGCCCTTGGTTGAGCGCGGGCTCAGAATCACCGTCAATCTGGAGGCCGCCGACCCGGGCGAAATCATTGCCTATCGGGCCAAAAAATATGCTCCGGCGATTGCCCTCGACAAGATCGACTTCTATCCCACCGAAGAGTTCTGGGAATCCATACATCAGAATGCCAATAAAAACCTGATTCTCGAGCCTGGGGACTTCTATATTCTTGCGTCCAGGGAAAGGGTTCGCGTCCCCCCAGACTTTGCGGCGGAGATGGTGCCGCTTGATCAGGGAGATGGTGAGTTCCGCATCCACTATGCCGGATTCTTCGATCCCGGTTTTGGTTACGGTTCGAACGACATCAAGGGAACCCGCGCCGTGCTTGAGGTCCGAGCCCATGAAGTTCCGTTCCTGATGGAACACGGGCAACTTGTCGGGCGCTTGAACTATATGCCGCTCTTGAGCAGGCCGGAGAAGATATACGGAACCAACATTGGATCTTCGTATCAACATCAGGCGCTCACGTTAAGCAAGCAGTTCCGCAAGAGCTGAGAGGCGCCGCTGACAGCTTCGTGCCCCGGAGGGGCTTTTGATAATAGCCCGGCGCTTCAGCGCCGGGTCAATCGCAAAATCCAGACGCGTCCCGGCGGGACCCCTGAACCTCATACACAAACCTCAAAACCTGGACAAGCCGCGAATCGAACAGTAGCGCGCCCCCATAAACTTGCCAAATTCCGTCACCGCATAGGAGACTGAAGCATGAGGGTGATGGCTCGATTCATGGCGGCGGCTACGGATGCCGCGCACTTCCCTGCTCCCAGCCTTCCGGAGGTTGCGTTTCTAGGCCGCTCCAACGTTGGCAAATCGAGCGTGATCAATACTCTGGTGGAAACCAAACTTGCCCGCACGAGTTCGACGCCGGGGCGCACGCGCAGTATAAATTTTTTTGAAGTGCGCTGGTCGGGAAAGCCCAGGCCAGAAGTGATTTTCGCCGACCTGCCAGGTTATGGATACGCCAAGCTGTCGCGCGAGATCTCCCAAGAGTGGCCTAAATTCATTGAGCCTTACCTGAACGATCGTCCTACGCTGGCTTTATGTCTGGCGTTGGTGGATGTGAATGTTCCTCCGCAGGACAGCGACCGCCAACTATTAGATTTTCTGAATGCTTCGGGACATGACTTTCTTCTGATCGCAACCAAGAGCGACCGGCTCTCGCATAACCAGTTAGGCAAGGCTCTGCAGGGCCTCGCTAGGGCGTATCCCACAGCAACCGTGGTTCCCTTCTCGGCAAAAACTCGGGCCGGGCGGGACGAGGTATGGAAGAAGATTCGGCAATCGGTCGAAGCATTCCCTATCGCCGCGTTCCAGTCTTGAATTTTTCCCGTTGCGGAAGCCTCCATATCCCTTCGCGTGGAGCCCATTCTCGCGGTTAAGTTTTCCCCGGCAAAAGTTCCGATAGAGTCTAGCAGGGACGCGCGTCCTGAACTGGGAGCCGCTTCAAGATCAGCGGAAAGCGGTGAAGGCGAGTCCGCAATTATGTCGGACGAAGAAAACGCTGGTGCGGCATATCTGGCCGCTTTGAAAAAATCCACGCCTCAGGCCGCCGCAGCGGCGGCGGCTCGCGCGCCCATTCTGCCATCCCCTGGCCAGAAGAATGGCGTGGCTGCGGCGGGGAAAAACGCTTCCCCGGTCGACGAGAAACGAAAGAGCCCCAGATACCGCTGCCAGGGAAGCGCCCGCTTGCGCGAAATCACCACTGGTGTATCAACCTGGGCGACCTTCACGGATATCAGTTTGCACGGATGCTACGTGGAAGCCATGGCGACTTTCCGGGTGGGTGCAAAGCTTGGGTTGACCATGGAAGTAAATGGTTTTCGGGTCGAGTGCAACGGCGAAGCGAGAGTGGTGTATCCCAACCTCGGTATGGGAATCTCTTTCACCACGATGTCGGATTCGGACCGCGAGCGTCTGCGGGAATTGTTGCGCTCCTTATCTCGCCCTTCGGTAATTTTGGGGGCGCGCCCAGAGGGAAGTCCCGCGACTATCCCTGAAGCCGACGCGCTCTCGATGCCTCCGAACTCGGCAACGCCTGTTACGAATCCGGGGGCCGCTCTGCAAGCGGTAATGAACTTCTTTGACGAACGCCACATTTTGAGCCGGGAAGAGTTTTTTCGGATTCTTCGAAAGAGCCAGAGTTCGGGAAGATGAGCAAGGCAGTTTTCATTCTTCTGTGAAGGGCCCCCTAGCATTACTTTGGTTTCCGTCTGCGCGCAGATTTGCTCGCACAACCGGTCAGGCCGATTAGTTATGATGAAATGCTATGGCAATTTATCTGATTACGGGGATTGGCGGCTTCATTGGATCGTCTTTGGCGCGCGAACTGTTGCGGCGCGGAGAACAAGTTCGCGGAGTGGATAATTTTTCAACCGGCAAGCGGGAAAATCTTGCCCAAATCTCGACTCAGATCGATTTTCGAGAGACCGACATTCTCGATCTCGATGCCCTGAAGCTCGCCTGCACGGGCGTGGACTACGTTTTGCATCAAGCGGCGATTCCTTCGGTACCGAAATCGGTGCTGGATCCGCTTGGAAGCAACCGGGCAAATGTGGATGGCACAGTGAATCTATTGGTCGCTGCGCGCGATACAAGAGTGAAGCGAGTAGTGTATGCAGCGTCATCTTCCGCTTACGGCGATACTCCCACACTTCCGAAACACGAACGCATGACACCCGATCCAATTTCTCCATATGCGGTGGCCAAGCTGGCCAGCGAGCATTACATGATTTCTTTTTACCGGTGCTATGGTTTGGAGACGGTGTCGCTGCGTTATTTTAATATTTTTGGTCCGCGTCAGGATCCATCGTCACCTTACTCGGGCGTGCTGGCGAAGTTCATCACGCAGATGTTGAGCGGTCAGCGGCCCACCATGTTTGGCGATGGCGAGCAGAGCCGTGATTTTACCTATATCGATAACGCCGTCGAAGCCAACCTTCTGGCCTGCAAAGCGCCAGCGGGGCAGGTGGCCGGAAAAGTATTCAACGTGGCCACGGGCCGCCGCGTGACTTTGAACGAGACTTTCAAACTACTTCAGGAACTAACTTCGTTCTCCGGCGCCGCTCTCTATGCCGAGGAACGCGGCGGTGACATCAAGCATTCCCTGGCTGACATCTCACTTGCTGAAAAGCATCTTGGCTACAAACCCAAAGTGGATTTCGAAGAAGGTCTGCGGCGAACCGTCGACTGGTATCGGAGCCAGAACACAGCTATTGGTTCGCAAATCCGGATAGGGCATTCCTGATTCCTGCGATCGGCAACCCGCTCCCGCATTACGTTAGTGATCTACGTCCCGATTACCGCTGTCGGTAGAGTGGACACATGACACTCTCGTCGATGGTAGTTTCGCGTGACTGGCAGGAAGTTAGTGTTCTGGAATGTATTCTTGGCGGCTTGCACATGGATGTCGCTGTCGAAAGCGAACCGCAACGAGCTTTGGCTCGTCTCACAAAATCAAAAATCGACGCGTTGATCGTCGATTGCGACCTGAATGGAAGCGGACAATTTTTTCGCGAACTGCGCCGCGAAGCTCCGCGCACCAACACCGTGCCGCTGGTAATCATGGGCAAATCTCAAGGCCGGCCCGATATGCAGACCACGGGCGCCATGTTTGCATTCGATAAGCCGATTTCCGTGGAACAGGCGGTACGTACGCTTTCTGCCGCGCGCAACATGATCCTCGACGGCCGCCTGCGCTACCACCGAACCGGTCTGGAGTTGCCGGTCACACTGACAGGACGCAATCAGAAACGAGTGGAAGCGGAACTCATCAACTTGAGCCAGGGCGGCCTGCAGGTTCGAGTCGACGATCGATTTAATGTGAACGACCTGGTCCGTGCGTCTTTTGCTCTTCCTGGAGCGAACTGCGGAGTCAAGGCCGACGTGGAAGTGGCCTGGTCCGATGACCGGGGAAATATCGGGATTCGCTTCGTGAAGATTGCCGGACAGACACAACAGAATTTGCGGCTCTGGCTGGCGCAAAAGTACTTTGCGAGTTAGGTTGAATAGTTTTCAGGATCTGGTTGCAGTTGGAGATTTGCGTTTCAGTCTTTCAATCGATCGGTTGCGCCTTAGCGGAAGCGCCGCACCTCATCCGGTTCCTCTTCCTGCTTGAAAACGGATGCTGAACCGGCCAGGCGGGCGCCCAGACTGGCTCCTCCAAACACCGCAAACACACACCAGTACGCGGCACCTACTAATACCGCACCGGAAGAAATAGCCCCTGCTGCAAGCGGCCACGGCGGCAGTTCATGAGTGATCGAGAGAAAGATCAAAGTGAACAATAGCAATCCTGCGATCATCACCAAGCTATCCACCAGCCAGGCCAGAGTCTGCCCGGAGATCGGACGGGACAGCCAATTCAGTTGCGTGTCAGGCTGATCGAGCTCCTCGGCCAGATCCTGTTCGCGATGCCGGCCAGGAAACATTTCTTCATTTCTCGCAGCCTTCGGAGGCTCGACCCGGATGGCTGGGCGACCCGCAGCGGAAACAGTTAGGCCGTCGTCTTGCTCAAGGGTATTTTCTTTTCTGGCCAGCGAAGCCGAGAGACTTCCGAAGATCGAGCGGCCATGTTCGGCCTCGGGTTCGATTCCGTCCAGAAGATTAGAGAATATCCACTGGTCGATCTGGCGCGCCGTCTGCGAAGGTAAATCCACGAAGCGGATGCCGCACTGACCCGACGGTCCAGCCCAAGTAACTTGTCCGAACGTGTCCACGCGCAGACGCGGAAATCTCAACTCGAAGCGCAGGCGGACTTTCTGCTCCTGCCGCAGAGGAGCCACGGCTTGCACGGCCACCCCCTCGCGGTTGAGATTGCGGACGATTCCACCGTTGGCAGCGTCCAGGGTAACGTAGGTCAGTGTGCGCAGTTCGTGACGGTAGTGGGTGCGTGCTTGCCGCGCGGGGAAGGAAACCAACTGCATACGTTCCGCCAAAGAGTCGCAAAGTGGGACGCGAATCCGTTTGATTTTAATTTTCGGAGAATGTTGGCAAATAGTGACTGAGTTGGTTCCTCCCGGAGGTCTGGGCACGCCTTTACATCCGGTCCGGAGCTTGGTCGTCGCGACCGAGAGATCGAGCGAGATTCTGGCGGAATTGTAAGAACCGCCGGTAACTTACGAAAGTCTCTGACCGGAAGGGCATGTACTCATCATTGCAAGTCCATTCAAATCCCGCTAGCTTACTGTTAAAGCGGGAAAACGCAGGATTGGAAGAACTTGTTATTGCAAGGGTTGGCGTAAACATTATTAAGGATGGCTAATTGACAAGGGCTCTGCTGAGTAGCCAAACTTCGAGAAGGGATTAGCTGGCTAACAATGCAACGGTAATGGCAACGACTCCTACCAAACCGACCATCGAAGTGGATGCGCGACTTGCGGATCCGCGGTTGCCCTCATGGCCGCTGGAGCGCAGTGGAGCTAATACCGTGCAAGAGGTTTTTTATCGCGCCTCCGCCGACCGGGATCATTTCGCAGGCGACGAGCGGCGCACACGTCCGTTCGGGGCTGACGCGCTGCAGGCGCTGCTGGCATTCTCCGCACTGCATCAGCACGTGCGGAAGCGGCGGGCTCTGGCGTTTAAGCATAAGGGCTTTGACAGCGTTCCACACGCGCCTGAGTTCGAAGAGACCGAGCAATTTGTTCTTGACGAAGTTCTGCAGCTGGTGGCGGAACGCGCGATTGCCATTACCGGAGCGGACGGCCTGGGAATTGCGCTGGCCGAGAACAATGAAATTGTTCTTCGCGCGTCCGCCGGCATGATGAAGCCTGATGTAGGCGCACGCATCCAGCGGGATTCCGCTTTTTCCGGAGCCTGTTTCCGCACCGCGCAGATTATCCGTTGCGACGATACCGAGATGGACGAGCGCGTGAACCTCTCCGCGTGCCGCCGCTTGGGAGCCCGCTCCATGGTCGCAGTGCCGCTGTGCGGGCGGCGGCGCGTGATTGGCGTACTGGAAGCTTTCTCCGGCGAGCCTTTCGGATTCAACGACAGTGACGTTAGCAACCTGGAATTGCTCGCCGAGCTGATTCTGGGAGCCCTGAAACCTGAGGATGAAGACCGATTCGCGGAGTCGGCGCAGGTCGCGGAGGCGCAGTTAGCCCCAGCGCCGGCTCCAACTCAAGCAGTTCCTTCGGCTGAAATCCCACCGGAGAAAGTTGCGGCGGCTGAATCTATCGCGCAATCAGCTCCTGCGCCCGTCGCCGCTCCGGCGATTGAAGCTGCGGTGGTTGAATCCACGGTGGTTGAACCCGCCATCGTCGGAATAAAGGAAGCTTTGCCAGTTCCAGAACTGGGCACGGTTCAAGCCAACATACCCGAGGTAGCGCCTGCGGCCGAAGCGACTGTGACCGAAACAATCGCGGAGCCGGCCGCCGAGCATCATCCGGGGATCGTTCTGGTGTTGGTCCTGATCGTCCTTTCCGTGCTGGTAGCGGGCGGGATTTGGTGGAAGCTAAAAACGGCGCAGCTCGGTCAAGTATTGATTCAGCCGGAACAGAAGATGAGCACGAGGCCGGCGGCAAGCGCGAAGCAACCGGCCAGCGCTTCCCGCAATTCATCTGCTCTCACTCCATCCACCCCTGTGCCAGATAGTCAGGCGAATTCGGATGCCAATGCTGGCATAACGCCGAATGTGGATTCGCAATCTGATCTTTCAAGCGGCAGCGTCACGCCGCAGGAGCCTGGGAAGCCGACACGCATCACAGGCATCCGCCATTGGTCGGCGGCTGATTCGAGCACGGTGGTGATCGATCTGGAAGACCAGGTGCAATACGAGGCGCACCGGTTGGCGAATCCAGATCGCATTTATTTTGATCTGCACGATACGTCACTGGCTCCCGAACTCGAAGGGAAAACAATCGAGATCGGTGATGGACTGCTGGCGCGGGTTCGCGTGGCGCACCCGGCTCCCGGTATGACTCGCGTGGTACTAGAGACGAAAGGCAACTCGAACTATTCCGTGAGTCTGGAGCCGAATCCCTATCGCCTGGTAGTGCAAGTGAGGAAGCTGGGCGTCGATGGCAAATCGCAATTAAATCTTTTCCCCGGGGCGAGAGAGGCTCAGCGGGATAAGCTGGCTATCGTGGTTCCTCCGCCAACGCGCGAAGACGTGCAACTGCGCACGCATGTGGCGAAGTTGCGCATCGTGGTGGATGCCGGGCACGGCGGATGGGATCTAGGAACTGTGGGCCGGCGGGGCCTTCTGGAAAAAGATCTCGTACTCGAAATCGCTCAGCGATTGGGCAAGTTGCTCGAGAGCCGTTTGGGTGCGGAGGTAATTCTCACCCGCAACGACGACAACTACATTCCGCTCGACGAACGCGCCGAGATGGCGAACCATTCGCAGGCGGATTTGTTTGTTTCGGTTCATGCGAATTATAGCGACCTGCCTTCGGCGCGCGGCGTGGAAACCTATTACACCAACTCTTTCTCCGCACCCAACGCGAAAGATTTGGAAACGCGGACTGGTGCAGCCAGCAACAAGAATCCGATGACTGCAATGCTCTCTGCCGCCGATTTACACGATAGGATTGAGCAGTCACGGCGTCTGGCGGCCAGCGTGCAGCGCTCCCTGTACGGAACTTTGTCTGCGGATAATCCCGGCCTGCGCGACCGCGGCGTGAAAGAGGCTTCCTACGTGGTGCTTACTGAAACCGCGATGCCAGGAATTCTGGCGGAAGTTTCCTTCGTCAGCAGTCCCACCGACGAGCAAAAACTCCGTAGCGACGGTTATCGGGAGCAGATTGCCGAGGCGTTGTATCGAGGCATTGCGCGGTACGCGGCGAGCTCTAAGGGTGTGAAGGTGGCGAGCGCAGCGAAATAGCGCCAGATACTCGGCGCGCGCAAAAAGCTAACTCTCTTACTCGAAGGGATTCACGATGCGAACGCCGTCGATTTCGCGGGTGTGTTGCATGTCCTCTGAGAAAAGTACACTGCAACCGGCCTGTTTTGCGGCTCGGAGGATCAGAGCGTCCCAGAACGAAAAAGAGTGAAGCCGGTGCAGGTCGATGGCGGCGAGAATGTCCGAGACTCCAACGGCGGCCACGTCGAATTCGGCGAGCAGTTCGACCTTTCGGCGCGCCAGTGCCGCATCTACGTGAAGTTTCTTCGTAACCGTCACGAAATATTCCTGAAGAACCTGGAACGACACAACCCCACTCCTCGCGCGCCGGTGTTCCGCAAGGAGATTTAGAGATCGCCTCTGTTTTGCGGGTGCTGCCTTGTCATCCGCGTAAATCAGAACATTGGTATCGAAGAAACTACGGACGTTCATGGATCTCGTCTCGATTGAAACGCCAGCCTCGGGAGTTGCCTTGACCTGAAAGGCGCCTGAACTCCTCAATGCTGCGCTCCGCATCTTCTCCACCTGCCACGGTCTGCAAGTACTCGCGGATGAGCTGATTTAGGCTCTTACCAAGAGCCTCTGCCTTTTCCCGAGCGCGGGCTACCAACTGCTCATCGATGGAGAGAGTAACATTCATTAGCACAGTATATGTGGACACATGTTATTTGTCAATAAACTTTTGAAGTATTTGTAATTGCACGCGACAGACTGCGAGTGCGCTGCCATTATGTAGATTCAAGGCCGCTACATTCTGCCTTTGTTGATCGCGTATTCTCGATCTTCGTGGGTGTCAATTCCGTCACGGTACTCCTCCGTACCTCTGCAGCCACTTCAGCTCCTCCCGGACTTTAATCTTTCCATGCCAGGGATTCTTGTCGAGGCTGTGGCCTTCGCCGGGGAAGATTAACAACGCATTCGGGATCCCCAATGAGTAGAGCGCGTGTTCGAGCAAATAATCCTCCAGCACGGCAACGCGGATATCGTCGGCGCCGGCGACCATGTGGGTGGGCGTGCGCACTTTATTGATTTGAAAGATAGCCGCTTCGTCGTGATAGCGCTGCTGCACTTCCCAGGGACGGCCACCCAGAAAATATGCGTCGTCGAAAGTGGTGTCGTCGTTGCCCCAGTTGGCGACGTGCTCCACCGCGCCCGCGCCCGTGACTGCAGCCTTGAAACGCGTGGTCTGCGTGATCAGCCAGTTGGTCATGTAGCCGCCATAACTGTAGCCCCCGATCGTGAGATGATCGGGATCGGCGATGCCATCTTTCACCAGCGCGTCGATTCCTTCGAGAATATCTTTGCCGGGACGGGAGACGATGACGGGAACGATTTGCTCGAGGAACTTATCGCCGTATCCAGTAGACCCGCGGTAGTTAGGTTCGAACACCAGCCAGCCGTTGGTGGCGGCAAGCGCGGCCCACTGATACCAATCGGCTTCGAAGTGGTTGCCGTCTGCGTCGGCGGGGCCACCGTGAATGAATGTGAACATTGGAAGATTCTTCGCTTCGAACTTTCCGGGAGGGTAAATCAGCATGCCTTCAACGCTGGTGCCGTCGTCGGCTTTCCAGCGATAGGGCTTGCCTTGAGGAAGATCCCGCTCAGAAAACAAATGATTGAGTGAAGTAATGGGACGCGCCTGATCAAGCTTGTCGGCGCTTTCCGCCAGGTAGACTTCGGCAGGCTTCTGCAATGAAGAATAAACGAATGCAATGCGTGGAGTATGCGCGGTTGTCGCAAGATCTTCGTAAGTCCCTTCCCAGCCATTTAACTTGTGAAACGACTGGCGCGGTTGCGCGGCGGAGTACATTGCTGCTTCGGTACCCAGGCGTGCCGAGGCAAGTACGCCTTCGGCATTCACCGAGTAGTGATCGACGGGGCCAATGAAGTCCTTCCCCCACTGCTCGGTCGAGCCCGTTGTGTTGTCAGGCTTTTCGCTGTCGGGCTTTTCTGTGTCAGGCTTTTCACTGTCGACCCAGTAGAGGTGCGGCTGAAGATCGCGATAGGGACCGGCTACTTCTCCCACTTCGACGGTAAATAAAATGTGGCGACTGTCATTCGCCCACCGTAGTTTGACCTCCTGCGCCTGATTGTGTGTGAGCTGCCGGAGAGTCGGATTCGCCAGATCGAGCGCGTAGATTTCGTAGTCCTCAAATTTTTCCTGGCGCTGGTTGATGGCGCTCGATATGAACGCGAGCTTGGTGCCGTCAGGGGAAGTGACCAGATCGTCCACGCGGAGCGGCGAGGTTGCGAGTGCACGAGAGCCCGGAGTGAGATCGGATTCTTTGTCTGCATCACCCTCTTCTTTCGCCGGAGCGGCAGTGTTCCGCGCGATGGCGGCGGCTACATCGATGGCGAAGATGGTGTCGCCGCGTTCGGCAGTGCGATATTGCACCACGTCCTTCCATTCTTTTTTGTAAGCGTCTTTCTGAGCCTTGGTCCAGGGATTGCGAGTTGCGTAGTAAATGGTGTGCGAATCTGCCGCCCAGGCAAATGTGTGTACTTCTTCTTGACCCTTCGTCAGCTGTATCGCTTCGCCTCCCGCAGGAGAAATCAAATAAATCTGGCTGACCTCGCCCTTATCATTTTTGTCACTGTCATCGTCTGAATCCGAGTCTGAATCTTTCTCGGAAGCAGGCTTGCGCTCGGAGCGGAACGCGATCCAGCGGCCATCGCGCGACCACTGGGGATCGAGGTCATGGCCAGATTGGGTGAGTTGAATCAGCGATCCGCTGCCCTTGCTATCGTCGCGATAGAGCCAGAGGTCAGTACGGAAAATCTGCTTATCCCAATCGGCGCGCTCGGTGCCGATTACGACGGAGCCGCCGTCAGGTGACAGCGCCAGGCTCGAGTAACTCACCGAATTGAAAAATTCGTCAAGCGTGAGTTTGGGTTTGTCTTGAGTAAATGCTAACGATATGAAACTGAGAACCATGCTCAACCACAAAAACACTTTAGAGATTTTCATAGGCTCGTGGGGAAGATGTTTATACAACGATGCGCCGGCAATACGCAATACGTGCGCGATGAAAACATATCGCAGGTTAGTGCGCGGGTTCGGCGTTCCTGAGCGATTCGTCAAGCGATTCCGCGGGATGAGAGACGCGGTCCACGAGGCGCCAGCCATCATCGTAGCAACGAAACATGACAGACGATTGATAGCGTAGATCTCCCGGATACAGAGCCGCGCCGACTTCGTTCACGGGAATCCATTTCCAAACGAATTCGACTTCGGCGATGTTCGCTTGCTTAGAGATGCCAGTGACCCCGATCAGCTCGCGCCTCACAGCCGGAACGTTGAGGAGTTGTTTGTCGGCCTCGCCCGGAGCGATAAGGCTTTGAAAAGTATCAACCCCTGATGGCGTGAGCGAAACATCCCAGCACGGCGGCGGAACGAGAGCCGGAGGACAGGGCGCGTGTGTACCGGAGATCCAGCCGCGGTGCTGCAGAACGAGATAGTCCGGGGAGAGATAATCCTTATTGGAAATTACACCGGTGCGAAGCTGAAAGCCTTGTGGCGTACGGAACGTATCGGAGGCCGCGATCAGGTCGCCGGCCAGACGGCGCGTGAGAAAGTCGCGCGGAGAACAGGATGAGAGGAAAAAAACCGCAACGCACACGATGAGTATCGATGGCTTTGACATGAAGAAACGGACAAGCTGAGGTTACTGGTTTTGGATTGTAAACAAAAGCGATCTTTTACGTGGAGAGAAAGGACGGGAAGTAATCTGGCCTTCGAAGCCAGTGGACCAGCGTCCGGGGATGGCGGTGGCGCAATTGGGGCAGCGGCCATCGGGCGTGATCCGATAAGCCTTGATGAGATACCCGTGGCGTTCGATCAAAACTTCATCGCACTGTGGGCAATGCGTGTCTTCCCAGCGACCGACCTGCCCCGGTAAGTTGCCGGCATAGATGTAGCGAAGCCCGGACTGGCGGCCGATCTCGACTGCCCGCAATAGATCTTCACGCGTCGTATCGCGTGGATCCATCATTTTGTAGTCACCGTGAAAGGCGGTGACGTGCCAGGGAATGTCGGCTGAAATTCCCGCGAGGAATTCGGTAAGGCGCCGCAGCTCATCGGTGGAATCGTTAAAACCCGGAATGAGCAGCGTGACGATCTCAAGCCACAGTCCCATTTCGTAGATTTGGCGAATGCTGTCAAGGATAGGACCGATGCGACCGCCGAGTTCATGATAGTGGCGATCGTCGAAGCTTTTGAGATCCACTTTATACAAGTCGATCCACGAACGAATATATTCCAGAACCTGCGGTGTGCCGTTACCGTTTGAAACGAAACCGGTGACGAGCCCGGCGGCTTTGGCTTCTTTGAAAACGGCAACCGCCCACTCACTCGTAATGAGAGGCTCGTTGTAGGTGCTGACCAGAATTTTCGCGCCTTGGGCAAGGGCGTCGCCAACCAGACGCTCGGGCGAAGCAGTCAGCGGAGGCGAGACGGCGTTGGAATCGCGCAGCGCCTGCGATGTAACCCAATTCTGGCAATACGCGCAATGCAAGTCGCAGCCGAGCATTCCAAAGCTATAGGCTAGCGCGCCGGGATAAGCGTGAAAGAAAGGTTTTTTCTCCACAGGATCGCATTGTGTGCCGGCGGTATAGCCCCATGGGACATAAAGCGTGCCGCCTCTGTTGAAGCGGACTTTGCATACCCCGGGCTGGCCTTCCGGGATTGGACAACAATGCCCGCAAGCGAAGCAGCGAACCCGATTGTTCTCGAGCTTCTTGTAAAGGCTGGCGTCCGCTTCGCAGACTCGCTCGTCGAGAATGGTTCGGAGGGTGGGCACGGGACCTTGTATTTATTCTAACGCTGCGGAGGGAGGTTGGCTTCCGGCTTATGCCTTCGGGGTTCTAGCGGCCGGCGACGGGCTTCGAAGCGGATTCGTAGCGCTCGAGCCATTGCTCGGCTTGTTGCTCGATCGTTGCCCTTTGGGCGCGGGTAAGGCGCGTGGCAATAAACGGTGCGAGAGCATGGCTCGCGTCATCGCCGCTAGCGCGGGCGAGCACCGTCCAAAAGTAGGCTTGATTATCGTCTTGCTTCACACCTCGCCCGCCCCAATAAAGCGATCCCAACTTCGACTGAGCCGGGACGCTGCCGTGCTCTGCGGCTTTGGTGAACCAGCGAGCCGCTTCAGTTTCATCGCGCCTGATTCCCTGTTTCTCGTCACCAGCAGCGTAAAGAAGACCGAGAGCGTTTTCTGCTGCGGGGTCCCCGCGGTCCGCAAGCGCCTGCAGTTCGGCAAAGCCGGCCGGATCGGGGGATGCTGCGCTGGCATTGACGGGGGCCAATAGAGGCTTCGATGAAGCGAGAACAGTATGCTGTTCGTCTTGGCCGCGAGTCCGCAGCTTCTCCTGAATCCATGGTTCGGCGAGAAATCCCAGCACCAGGAAAATAGTGGCAGCCGCGGCGAATAACAAATAGAGATAAGCCCGGGGCAGCCGAATTCCCCCAACTTTGTCGTGATCGTCGTCCTGATTTTCGGTTCGAGCTTTTTGCTTTCCTGTTTCCAGGTCTCGCTCCGGCGGGCTGGCAAACAAAACACCGCCCGGCGGCGAAAAGGATTTGGATGAAGGCATGGGCGGTGCAGGGGGATTATGTTCACGCCCTGAGCGGATGATTGCAGCTTGAATCGTTTCCGCAAGCCGCTGCAGCACAGCGCTGTCATTTTCGCTGAAGACATGGGGCTGTTCGGAAAATACTTCCAGCAATCCCACTATTTTTTCGCTATGGCGCACTGGGGCGGCAATCAGGGAACGAATGCCAAGAGCGCGGCAGCTTTGCCGGTCCACGCGCTCGTCGGTCTCGGTATCGTCGCAGCGCAGCAATTTTCCGCTGCGCACGCATTCGCCGGAAAACCCTGAGTCTACGTATAGCGTCACTCCCACGGGCGGGGCGCTGAAGCCGGAGCTGGCCCGGCAGATCATGGTGCGAGCATCGCTTTCTTCGCTTCGTTGCTCCGCGCTCTCCTGAACTTTTTGCTCTTCCATCGCAACCGCCGCGCCGGACGCGCGAAGCAAAGATTGAGAACGGCAGGCCACCAACGCGAGCACCGCTTCAAGATCTGAGCCCAGCAACTCCGCTTCTTTTTGCACTGCGGAGGCGGCGCTGAGAATGTCGGTATAGTTCGGCCGAAGCACGGGAGTCTTCCAGTCGTTGACCGGTTCTTCGGACCGTGCCGCCGGAAGCTCCGCATTGGCAGCGGCTGCCATAGCATTCAGGAACAACCATTCGGAAAGCTGCCGCTTAGCCGAATCTGCGAGGCCAGGCATGCCAAAGCCTACGCGGCCAGTTCCATCGAGCCAAACTACCCGCGCGGTTCCGGAGATTTGCATCCCAGCTTCGGCCAGATCCAGGCACAAGTCCACACTCTGGTTCACTTCCATGGGCGAGGGGCAGTGCAGTGCGAGGCCATTCTCACTGATATCGAGGACTTCATAGAGGTCCAGCATCTCGCTCTGCGAGTCGCCAAAAGTAGCATAGGCGGGAACGTGCACTTTTTGCCGCACGCGAGCGCGCCGGTTCGGAGATGCCAGTCGTGACGCTTGAATGATCGCGGCCATGGGAGCGGCCCGGACTTCAGTTCCACTTCCGTCCAGACTTCGGTGTGTACATATTACCCCGAGATCGCCAAAAAGTAAGCAGGAACTAGATCGGACATGCCAGCTAGTCCTTAAACCGTGGGAAGCGATCCGGCCGGATTAGGGCAACTCCTACAAAGCTTTACAAATCGGGAGGGCGGCTCAGAGCAACCCGGCAAGATGCATTACTAATCTAATTTCGATACCGATGTACTGAAACCTACTACTGGAACTTAGTACCGAGACGAAAAACTTCCCCAATGAAATTTATACCAGTCTCCGTCAAGTCCAAGGTGCTGGTTCCAGGCACAGTGTGTGTCCTTTTGAGCGCTACGTTTCCGGCTTGGGCGGCACTCGGTGGAGATATCACTTCCATCCAGTCAGATCAAGTCCATATGCAGGGCACCATACGGACGACCGCCAAGAGTTCTTATAGCGTGCATGAAATCCAATCCTCTGCAGGCACTGTCGTGCGGGAATACGTCGCTTCCACGGGCAACTCGGCAGGCAAAGTATTTGCCGTTGCTTGGCAATCTCCGTGGCCCCCGGACATGCGTCAACTTTTGGGAAGCTATTTCGAGCAATACCTTCAGGCGGCAAAGGCGCAGAGCGCGTCTCGGCTTGGACGCAGGCCGGTCATGATCGACCAGCCTGGCTTGGTGGTGCAGATTAGTGGACATCCCAGGTCGTTTACCGGCAGGGCTTACGTTCCACAAATGCTGCCATCCGACGTTCGCGCTGAGGATATCCAATGAGAAGCGCGCGGATATTCTTAGTCTGCACGATTTTCCTGGCATTGGCATTTTCAGCAGCGTGCGGAGGAGGCAGTAGCAGTAATACTCTTACACAAACCATCGCGCCTTCCGGAGGGAATGTAGCGTCGATCACAGTCAACGGCGGCCCGACCGAAAGCTACGTCGATGCCGGCTTCACCAGCGTAACCGTTTGTGTTCCTGGGACCACGACCTGTCAAACCATCGATGGCGTTCTGGTTGACACTGGAAGTTCAGGGCTGCGCATTCTGTCCTCCGTGCTTACTATTCCTCTGCTGCAGCAAACCTCCGGCGGTAACCCAGTCGTGGAGTGCTTTCCGTTCGTGAGCGGCTACACCTGGGGACCAGTGCAGACAGCCGATGTGGAAATGGCGAGTGAGAAGGCCAGTGCGGTGCCGATTCAGGTACTCAGCGATACCGATTTTACAGCTCCAACCAGTTGCACCGATAACGGGGCATCGTCCGATTCGCTTGAAAGCCTGGGTGCAAATGGTATTGTCGGAGTCGGTTTGTTTACCCAGGATTGCGGCAGCTACTGCGAGACGGTGCAAACTTCGTCCGGCAGCCTCAACCTCTATTATGAGTGCACTTCTACCACAACTTGTCAGCCGATAGGCGAAAGCCTCGCGCAACAGGTACCCAATCCGGTCTCACTATTTGCCACCGACAACAACGGCGTCATCATCGAACTGCCGACCGTTTCCGGAGGCGAAGAAGCAAGCGTGAGCGGCTCTCTGGTGTTCGGCATTGGAACTCAATCAAATAATTCGCTTGGCTCGACCACGGTTTACACGGCAAACTCCAGCGGAGACTTTACTACCACGTATAGCGGAACGATCGACTCTTCCAGTTTTATTGATAGCGGTTCGAACGGCTATTTCTTCCCATCTACAATCACGACCTGTCCCACCAACAGCGGCGCCCCGGGCTTTTATTGCCCGTCCGGCGTTCAGAACCTTTCGGCAACCAATCAAGGAGCGAACGGCGCCAGCGGTATGGTAAATTTCAGCATCGCGAACGCCGAGGTCTTGTTCAACTCGCCAGATTTCGCCTACGGCGATCTGGGCGGCACATACTCCACCGGCGCTTTTGACTGGGGACTGCCCTTCTTCTTCGGGCGCAACGTTTATACCGGCCTGCAAAGCAGCACCAATCCGAGCGGCTACTGGGCCTTCTGAACGGTTCTCATTTCTAGAGGACGCCAGCCCTACTTACTGCCAGCCGTGATTGATGCAGGCTGGAGATGCGGGAAATGGCCGCGACCATCATGCTGGAGAGCAGTTGCATGGTGGCCACGTCTCGCTCGTCGAACGCGCTGGGGGAAGAAGACAGCACTTCAAATACGCCCAGAGTGCGCCGGTAGTAACGCAGCGGAGAAACCAGAATGGAGCGCACTCCCAGACGGCGGCAACTGGCCAGATCCACGCGCGGATTGCGCTCGGCGTCGTGACAAAGCATCACTTCGCCGGTGCGAACTGCTTCCGCGGAAATCCCGGCATCGGTCTGCAAGCGAACTCCGAGATCGGGAGCGGTGCGGCCAGCCCGCGCTCGACAAACGATTTCATCGCCAGCGCGCAGCGCGATCGCAGCGCCCGTGGCTCCGGTAAGATGCTGGGCGCGTTCCGTGATCGCACTAATGGCTGGTTCCAGATTCAGTTCCGCCGCGTGAATATCAACTTCTTCCCCGGCATGTACCGGGCGAAAGCCGGAAACCGGATGCCCCGCATTCGCAACCCGCAACTGGCTGCGCAAAGCAGTCGACGGGATGCGTGTTTGATAATCGGCGATGTTGGCGACTTCCCGGTTTACGATCTGCGGGTCGGGCACGGTCCGCAATAAATCCCGTACGAGGCTGTCGAGTTCACAGTCGGTGATCAGGTGCGCGGTCTGCTGATGACGCAGCGAGCCCCCCAGCACTCGCGACAGACTGAGCAGCGACGTATTGCCGCAAGCCAGGCAATAGGTTCGGCTGTTCGTGCTGATCAGTTCGCACTGGATGCAAAACGTGGCCGAGTGCAGAGGGACGAAATTGGTGTCCTTAAACGTAGTGCCGTAAACAGTCTTACGAGACATGCTTGCTTAATCCTCATGAAATTAGCGTCCCTTAAGGTAACGAGGGCCGGCGGAGTGAGAAAGTAGCCGCACTGGTTCCCCGTGTGGAAAACTGGTTTCGTACCTTTGCGCCTTCGTTCTGCCTCGCACGGCTCAAAGAGCCAGAACCCGCAACCACAGCGCTTTCTACGGTTTTTCGAGTTGAGAATTACAGGATTGTCCCTTGATTTGAGACGTGCACTGAGGTACATTAGTAAAACCGCAAGGTGGCAAATGCCTTGATATTGGGGGATTACAATGCAGTGGAGTGCACCGGCTTTTGAAGAAGTTTGCTTGAATTGCGAAATCAACTCGTACGCTAGCGCAAAACTCTAATCGTTAGCCGACCTCAGATTTTCCTGTTCGCGCCCGAGGTGGGCGTGTGTTTGCTTGAGCATTTCCCCGCAGCCTTTTTGCAGGTCTAACAAACCCTAGCCGGCTTGAGCTGCCACAAATCCATGATCGTCTGCACCCGCATGATGAATGACTTCTACGCCTCGTTGTAGAGTACGATCCAAGGCGTCGGCGAGCGCGACCGGGAAGTTCGACGTGAGAAGATTGATATCCATCTGCAGATTTCTCTGCGAGTAAAGCCTGCGAACAACTAAAGCTCCGCGATGGCGATTGGACGAACTCACCAGATCCAGCGAAAGCGTCCAAAGCGCCAAACCTTCAAGGGACTGCGGTCCGACGCTTCGACCCCAGTGAAATGAAACTTCTCCGCGCCGCGGTTGCGCACCCGACCCTCCGGAACCGGCAGGATGAAGTTCACCGGGAAAAAGTTTGAAACGTACATCGAAGCCGTCAAAATCATTGGAGTTGAAGGCAGCCTGCAGAACCCGCCAAACCTGTTCGTAATTGTCGGCAACTTTCAGTTCTTCCGTGGCGCGACGGATGGCGAGATTATTGATCACGATCTGCCGCTGATCGAACGTACGCTGCGCAACCCGAGCCAATTCTCCTAATTCTAAATATCCCAGGCGCTGCACTCCAATCCAGATGCCGGTTCCTAACACCGCGAGCACCAGGCCCAGCGAACTTCCGGTGGGCCAGAGCAGAAATAAACTAAGCAGCGCGAAGATCGCCGATACTCCGTAAAGCACAATCACGACCTGGCGATGAGTAAGTCCATGCTGCAGAAGTTTGTGGTGGATGTGTTCACGGTCGGCGGTGAAGACAGGACGTCCGCTGATCAAACGCCGCAGAATGGAGAGCGAAGTTTCCAGGATCGGCAGTCCGAAAGAAACTACCGGAATGGCGACGGCAACAATGGTCGGAGCCTTTTGCGCGCCCTCGAGGGCCAGTGCGCTGAGCAGGAAGCCGATGAACAGACTGCCGGAATCCCCCAGGAAAATAGTTGCAGGATTGAAGTTGTAACGCAGGAAGCCAAGGATCGCGCCAGCCAGCGCAATCGTCATCACTGTGACCAGAGAGTATCCATTCAACAGCGCAACCACGAACGCCACCAGCGTTGAAAATAACGCGGAACCCGCCGCCAGTCCGTCCAAGCCGTCGATAAGATTAAACGCGTTAGTGATTGCCAGGACCCACAGAATGGTCAAGGGCAATCCCACGAACCACGGCAACTGATGCTCGCCGAATAATACGGGGATGTTGACGATTCGCAGCCCGCCGATAAAGAGCATGCTGGCAGCAAGCGCTTGCACCGCAAACTTCACGTACGGACCAACGCCGTGAAGGTCGTCATAGACTCCGAGAAAGAAAACGATCGACGCCGGAACCAGAATTGTCAGCAGAGTTTTCAGCGACAGCGCCGAGTGCAGCCGCGGCAGATAAAAGCTGGCCAGAGCTGCCGCCGCCATGCTCAACGAAAACGAAATGAAAATTGCCACGCCACCCAGGCGTGGAAGCGGCGTGGCGTGGAGATGCCGCTCCTGAGAGGGAATGGCGACCCATCCCCGGCGGGATGCAACGTCCCGCACATAGCGAGTCAGGACGAACGAGAACAGCAGCGACAAAAAGAAAATCCCAAAAAATACTACTGTCAACCGTCCCCCTCGGGCCCCAGCGATCACGTTCGCGTACGTCGGTGTGGCATCCCAACCCGACATTCAAGTATTGCAGCAGCTAAATCCCGCCGCTAGTGAGTTACCGGGTTCTCTTTGTTTCCATCTGCGTTTGAGGGTTGTTGGGAATCTAGCAGCCTTGTCTGCCGGCTTCAATCGCCTTGCAGTGAAAATCTGTGGAAAACTAATCTGGGTCCGATCCTTGCGTGACAATCCCCTTCGACAACACGCTGAGATCGCTCTCCGGCGCTGTGCTAAACTTTCCCACGATCCCTTCTTTCACCCGAGGCTTGTAATGGAGTTCGGCAAACGCGGTTTTGCCTGCAGTGGCAGCCTGTTCGCTTTCTTTTTTGTTTTGTCTTTTGCTTCGAGTCTGAAGGTTGCAGCGCAGCAAGCATCGCCCTCATCCAATACCAACAACAACGCACCGGCACTCGCTCCGGCGAAGCCGGTCTCTCAAGCCGCCGTTCGAAGTGGACCCGCCGATACTGATTCGGCAAAGCCCGCGGAGAGCGCAACTTCTTCGAAGGCCGTGGTCCCCGCCGATCAAACTACTCCGTCAATGCGGCTCGGCCCCGGTGATTTGATCGAGGTCAGCGTCTACAACGTGCCCGAGCTGTCGACGAAAGCGAGAATCAGCAACACTGGCGATGTTTATCTTCCACTCATCGATTATGTTCACGTTGGCAATCTTACCGTCGAAGAAGCGCAAGTTGTGATTGAGAAACGTCTGGAAGATGGCGGATATGTTCGCGGCGCACACGTCACCATTTTCCTGGACGAATCGATCTCCCAGGGAATCACGATCCTGGGAGAAGTCGTGAGACCGGGTATTTATCCTTCCCTTGGCGATCGCAAGCTCTACGATCTCATCTCCGCCGCGGGTGGATTCACGCCCTCGGCTGGACGTAAAGTAAGCATCATCCGGCAGCACAGTGAGTCTGGGCCGGTCACGGTTAGCCTCCCAAGAAATCTGGCTGACGATTTGCAGGACGATATTGAACTTCAACCCGGCGACATGATCACGGTGCCGCGGGCGCCGATCATTTATGTGGTGGGGGATGTGGGCCGGCCCGCTGGCTTACTCGTGGATAACGGCACACTGACTGTGCTGCAGGCGCTCGCACTGGCCGGGGGAACAAACCACACAGCCAAGATGAGCGGCGTTCGCATCATTCGCAAAGGCCCCGGTGGAATGACTGAAACGCGGCTGCCGTTGAAAAAAATGCTTGAGGCGAAAGCCCCCGACATAACCCTGCAGGCCGATGACATTCTCTTCGTGCCGCTCAGCGGAGCTCGGGTGGCGGCGGAACAAACCATGCAAGCCGCAATCTCCGCGGCTACTGGAATTGCGGTGATCGCTGCCCATCCGTAGAGTGGTTGGCGGCCAACGCCTACGCGGCAACTTCTGTCTTGTGATCCTGCGGCAGATTCAACAAACGTTCCAGAACGCGAATATATTTGTCAGCGGTTTCGCGACGTGAAAACCTACGCGCCACATATTCCCTGCCGTTGCGCCCAAGTTGAGCGGCCATTTCCGGATTCGCCGCCAGCAAGCGAATGGCGCTTACCAGAGCATCAGAATTTTCCGGCTCGATCACGAGCCCGCCGCGAGCTTCTTCCAGAATCGCCCGCGCCTGACCATCTACTCCAAGAATCACCGGACGTGCGCACGCCATGAACTCCAGCATCTTCGTGGGGATCACGGTCTTGAATAAATCGGCTTTCTTGAGCAGCACCAGGCAAATGTCCGAAGCACAAATATAAGCCGGAATTTTTTCTCGTGGCTGCTGATCGACAAATAGCACATTGCTGAGATCGCTCTCTCGCGCCCTGGCAATGACGCTCGCCTTTTCAGTGCCTTCTCCTAAAACAAGAAAAACGATCTCGGGATTCGAATGCCTCAATCGAGTGGCAGCTTCGATAATCGTGCCCAATCCGTGCGCCATGCCGATTGTGCCGATATAAGAAACTACGAATTTTCCGTCCGCTCCTAATTGCCTCTTCAAAGCGGTCGCTGAGTCCGGAGCGAAAAGCTGCGTCTCCACTCCGTTCTCGATTACGGAAATTTTTTCTCGCGGCACCCGCCAGTGCTCCACCAGGTAATCTTCGAAAGCGGGCGTGACCACAACCACTCGATCCGAGCGCCGGTAAAGAAATCCAGCGATCCTTGTCAGGCAGCGGTGCAACAACGAATCCTCGTTGCCCATGCCCACAGCGGTCAGCGATTCCGGCCACAGGTCGCGAACCTCAAACACAAAAGGGACGCTCTTCCAACGGGCTACACACCAACCGGACAATCCCACCAGCAACTGTGGCGATGTCGCGATCACAACGTCAGGCCGCGACAAGAAAAGACCAGTGCTTGCGGCAGAGATGCAAAACGAACAATAGCTCAAAATCCGCTCATACGCCTTTCTGTTTGGAAAAGGCAGGAGCCAGGAGCGGACCACATGGATGCCATCTGTGTGTTCGTGAACCACCAGGCGCCGGAACTTATCGCGATACTCACGCGGCACGACTCCGGTAGGATGGTTCGGGAAGCCCGTCAACACGGTCACTTCATGCCCTGCGGCAACCCAATGCCGCGCCAATTCAACCGCACGCGCCGCGGGTGCGCCCATCTCTGGAGGGAAATATTGCGAGATGTGAAGAATTTTCATGAGGTCGCGAGCAATTTTCAGGAAGCTCCATTCAGGATGCTTGATCGAAGCCGTCTGCGTCTGTAACCTGGCGTTCGGAAAGTTTTCTGACGGTCACCGGTCGACCTAAACAGCGCGACTCTTCCAGCGCGAATGTTGTCAGCATGGTGTCCACAATTTCGCGAAATGGAATTGGCGACTCCGAGTCTTTTTGAATCGCCGCTACAAACGCTTCAAATTCTCCACGGTGCCCTTTGTCCTGACGAAGCCGCGAACGAAACACGCTCTTCTTTCCGGCCCGGACAAGTTCTAATCGGCGGAAGTCTTCGAGCACTGCCACGCCGCCGCCAAACACTTCGATTCGCTCTTTGGAATACGCTTTGTCCCCATTTGCCAGGTAGCTGATGGTTCCCTGCGAACCATCGGCAAAGCGCAGCGAGCACACAACATTGTCGTTGCTGTATTTGCCCGGGTTGGATAGGGCCGGACGAGATAAGGCTGAGTTGGACAAGCTGCGGGTTCCGACTTCCACGGGTGCGGAGCCCGTTAGAAAGCAAAGCAGGTCCACGAAGTGGCAGACCTCTCCCACGATGCGGCCTCCGCCCTGCAGCGGATCGTTCATCCAGTGATCCGCCGGAAGGAAACCAGCATTTACCCGATAATGAAGCGCCAGCGGCTCCCCTGACTCTTGCAGGAACTTTTTCATGCGCACCGCCAACGGTGCGAAGCGGCGATTGAATCCAACCATGAGAAGCCGGCGAGGGGAAGCAGAATTTTGATGAGCCGCTATGATTTCCTTCAGCTCTTCTTCATTCAGGCAGAGTGGTTTCTCGCAGAAGACATGTTTGCCGCCCTGCAGTGCCGCGGTTACTTGCCGGGCGTGCAGATGATGGCGCGTAGCGATGACAACCGTGTTGACTGCGGGGCTGTTGAGAATCTCAAGTTCACTCGTAGTGCAGGAACGAAATCCGAATTTGTCAGCCGCGTGCCGGGCATGAGACCCGTTTGCCGCGCTCGCGGTAATTAAATCAACGCCAGGCACTCGCTTGAGTGCCGGAAGCAGCGTGCTCACGGCGAAGCTACCCGCGCCGAGCAGTCCGACGCGTACGGATTTCTGATCGCCGACCAACGGATCGGAAGCTGCGATCTCGATGTACTGCGTATCCTGCGCTTCCTGAGGATACGAGAGCAGTATGCCGAGAAACGCTTCTCGCGTTTTTCCCGTGATCAGATCATATGCCGACTGTGCTCGCGTAATTGGGAAATGATGTGTGATTAACGAGTGTAAATCCAGCTTGCGATCGGCAAGGAGCTTGAGAAAAGCTTCCATATTGCGAGTTTCCGTCCAACGCACATAGCCGATCGGATAGTCGATTCCTTTTTGTTCGTACGCCGCATCGTAGCGGCCAGGCCCGTAAGAACGCGAAATTCGAAAGTCGAGTTCCTTCTCGTAAAACGTTCTCCGCGGAATGTCCATGGCAACGGTTCCCACGGCAACCACCACGGCCCGGTTGCGCGCGATCACTCCAGCAAGATTCACAGGATCATTGCTCGCGGTTTGCGCGGCAATCAGAACAGAATCGACCCCATGTCCTGCAGAGTGCTGAAGACATAAGTCCAGAAACGCGGAAGACGATGTGCTCACTGCATCTGCGCCAAGGCGCAAAGCCAGGTCGGCGCGCTCGGCAGAAATATCCATTCCGAGCACGGTACATCCCGCCGTCTTGAGAATCTGAACCATCAGTTGACCCAGCAGACCGAGTCCGATGACAGCCACAACATCGCCTAATTTGACGTCCGCGGTTCGCATTCCGTGCAGCGCTACCGCCCCCACCGTGGTGAAAGCAGCCTCGTCGAAACTTACTGCCTCGGAAGGAATGCACGCCACCAGCAACCGCGGAACGCAGGCAAACTCAGCGTGCACTGCATGTCCCGCGCCCGCGCACGCCACGCGATCACCAGGATTGATACCGTTCACACCCTCGCCGACGGCCACAACAGTTCCAGCGCTGCTATAGCCAAGCCCGAGCGGTTGATCGAGACGGCTGCGCACGGCGGATACTGCCGGGACGAATCCATCACGGCTGATCTTGTTCAGCACTTCGCGAACCAGATCCGGCCTGATTCTCGCTTTCTGCAGTAGGTTCTTTCCGGCAAACTCTGATAATGCCCGCTCCGTACCCGCCGAAACCAACGATGTCGCAGTGCGAACAAGTACACATCCGGTGAGCAATTTTGGCGCAGGGACTTCCACCACGGTAATTGCGGCGCTCCGCGCATCCTGGAAAGCTTGTTTCATACGTTGAATTCACGCACTGGAAACGAATCCGTTTCCGAAGACCTGACGCTTTTCGCAGACAGACTCACGCGATACTCAGGAAGCTTCGCGGATTTGTCGTGTAATTTGTCACGCACTATGACGGCTTCGCTCTCTCGCAATTCGAACGTGCACCTTTCATCCGTGAGAACCACGGTCACGAATCGAATCGGTAACCGCGAGCGAGCCCGCTGCACCAACGATACCGCGGGTCGGAGCTCACCATAGGTCGAAGCCTCCCACCCCAGCAACCGCTCTTCCGTGTTTTCAACTATGGACATTCCATTGATCGCAATCGACTTTCCAGCTCGCACAATCGCGGCGCTGCCTGGAACGCTCGCTACGATACTCCAACGAATCTGTGCCGATTCCGACTTGAACGCGACTTGGAAAGGCGAGTCAGCAACTTCGAACGGCAGATCAGCGGCGAGCCAACGCAAACACACATCATGTTCGGCGGCCTCAACCTCATCGGATATGTCATCCACAATCACCCAGCCCGAACCGTCCAGCCATTGCACCGCACGGCGATGCGCCACACCAAATCGCCTGTAGCCATCGTGCTCGCCTTCAAAGCGGTCAGCATAGGCATCGTTCTTCGACGCATGCGCGCGGCCCGAAGCTTGTGCCCAGTCGACCCAAAGAAAGCGGCCAACCCGACGCATCTGATCCTGACCATCAACTGTGACCGTATTATGAACCGCAGTCCCCGCGAATCCATTATTCCACGACGCTGATCCGTTGTAGAGATAGGTTCCAGGATCGCGAGCCAGATTCATTCCCCGCCACCATAAATCCACATGCAACTGATCTGCCTGAAAAGGCCGTCGAGTATAGCGGCCAGCGCGGATCATCGCCCAGGAAGTTTGATCGCCCAAACGAAAATATCCGGTTTGTATCGTGGCGATCGGAGCGGGCTCCACTATCGGCGCTGGTTTGACGCCGAACCACAGCGCAGCCTCATCCCACGGGCCACAATTCAAACCAGGCCGATTCAGAACCGCCGCGCCCAACTGCACGAGAGGACGGAGATCGCGATATGACGCCGAGGAGAGCGGAAAAATCAGGCTGCCATCATCGGAGCCATAGTTCGGAGCGAGTCCGCTGACGGGATCAACCCACTGACGGATAAAGTCAAATGCGGACTGAGCGCGCCTGCAAATGTCTTCGTGAAGCGGAGCCGAATAAATCTCGCCCAGGCGCAACGTCCACAACAACAGATGCAGAACCATGCGCTGGTAGTTGAACGAATGCTGCTGCGAAACACCTTCGGGCGTGATGTGGTCGATAACAGCGTCGTGCAACAAATGCGCGCCAAGATTTTGCCACGCCTGTGCCTCCGCCAATTCTGGATAGAGCGTGCCCGTCGTCCAAAGACCAACCGCCTCGCTGATCAAGTGATTGCTGCGCTGGGAGCGCGCGTAGCCGATCGTCTGCGCGGTGCGCCACGCATGAGCTGCGATCATTGAGACGAGCAATGCGACACGATCGTCCGTTGTCGATGGCGAGTCGATGAAAGCATGCAGCGCGAACGACCAGGCAAACATTCGCAGCGAGCACTCCTGCCCGCAAATCCACAGTGGTCCACCCATCGGTGGGCTCTGACTCGCCCAGTCTTCAATCGCGCTCCAAAATGCCTGTGGAATTCGGTCATCTCCACTCAGTGCATAAGCGCGAACCAACGGATAGACAAATAAAAATCTCGAAGGCTCCAAAATAAATTTCAGATCGCCGTAAACAGGCGAGGCAAATCGCATTTGAGTCCAGGATTGCTGCGGCGAGACAGCCTGTCCAGTGACAGGGTTACGAAACCATCCGGGCGGAAAGCCGGTGGCGAACCGCAGTTGGCCGAAAAACGGGAATTTACCTTGAAGGATACCCTCGGCTTCAGCGAGAACAGATTTTTCTCCCTCGGGTCCGATCATCTCCCTGATATTTGTTCCCAGCGCTTGCACATCGTCGAAGAAAAATCGGCACGCGCCATTCCTCCGAGCAGTCCGCATCCGCTCTACCTGAACGCCGGGTGCGATTTTCCTTAAATCCCACGAATCCCAGCCCTGCACAGACCGCATTCTCCACGACAACAAGCCGCTGCCGCGCTGCAATTCATATTGCAGACGCAGCATGCCGTCGCGCATTCCGAAGGTGCGGCCGACCTGCAGCATGGCATCGATCTTACTCATCGGTTCACCCATGCACAGCACCGGCCACAGTGGCGCGGCGGCTTGCAACCAGCCGTTCCGCAGCTCGCGCCTGCAGCCATTCATGCATAACAAAGAATTGACGATCTTCGGCTGCATCGAAATTGTTCAACTCAGACTGCGGAGTTGCGCAGATCGTACCGCGCATGAGACCTTCAACCACTTCCCCGATTTTTTCAACCCCTAATGCAATCAGCCGATTGCGCAAGTCATTGAGCGATGCGCTCTGAGCTGCATCGGGAAACTCATACCTCCGCAGAATGGGGCCGGTATCGATGCCGGCGTCCATGTAATGGAAGGTAATGCCGAGCGGAACACCTTGCAGCAGCGACCACTCCGGACTGCTCATGCCACGAATTTTGGGCAACAACCCCAAATGCACGTTGAGGATTCCAAGGCGTGGCACTCCCAATATCTCCTTCCGCAAAATGTTGCCGCCGGCAAAGATGATGAAATCGGGCGACCACTCGTGAAGGCGCGCAATCGAGTCCGGCGAATTCTGATCGCAGCAAACGTCAACTGGAAAATGGTAAAGCGCCGCTACTTCCCGCAGATTGTGAAATGTTCCACGCTCACATTTCAGAAGGCTTTCTAGGTATGGGTTTCTCGTTTGTGTCTGCTCGTCGCCGCGCGGAGGCATCAGCTTTGTTCTCGCGTAGTGGGCAACTTCTGCCACACCCCATTGCCCAATCTTGCGCAGCAATGTTGACCGGTTCAAGGCGGAAATAGCTAAAGCTCCCACTGGAGTCTCTCCCAGCTGGGCCATTCGCACTGCCATGGCGCATGCCGTTTCGCTATACAAACTCGAACTGAGAATTACGATGCGCATTGCAACGTCCCGATCGCCGGTGCTTGCAGAGATCGCGTCAACCGCTGTTCCAGCATGAGTGCGTCCGCGAAAAATTTGCACCCCCAACTTATGTAACGCAATGGCTGGTACGCACCCCACACGGGATACGATCCACTCACCCCGCCATCTAGGCCATGCCGTCCCTCGGTTAAAACTAATCGCTTCAGCATCTCATTCATCTTCAACGCCGCGTTGAGATATCGTAGGTCATCCGTGATTTCAAATAGCCTCAGCCATACGCATGACATCTGTGCATTCCCGGTTAAACAAGCGAATCGCGCTCCGCCTTTGAAATCATTTTCGTAGGCGCCCGGCAGATGTTTATTGTTCTCAAACCTGCGCAGCAAAACCCACGCCGACTTCGCAGCTTTCTGCATGGCGTCGTCTCGCCGCCGCAACCGGCCGCATTCCAAAACGCCTTGTAGCACGTAAGCGATGAAGTGCAAGTAATTAGGATGGCTTTGCAGATTGATGCCGTCGAACCAACCGCTGGGCTTCCATTGCGACAACACCCAATTGAGATTTCTTTCCGCCGCATTGCCGTATTTATCGTCGCCAGCGTGTGCGGATAATTCTGCCAGCGACCATGCGACCATGCTGTAGTAAGTGTGAGCAGTCCCTTGATAAGCGCCGGGGCCGGACCACGATCCGTCTGGCCGCTGCATCTCGGCCAGCCAATCGCCGGCAAAGATTGCCGCTTGCAAAATCTCGGGGCGTCTCGTTTCCGCATGAGCGCGAACCAATCCCTGGAGTATCTGCCCGGTATTGAAAACAGATGCCTGCTCTTCCGCCCCGTGCAGTCCTCCGGGGAAAGCCCCGGTCGGCATTTGCAGAGAAAGCAACCATTGCGCAGCACGCTCTGCCGCCATTGCACAGCGCTCGTCACCGGTCTCAAGCCCAAGGTCATACAGCGTAGGGACGATGTAACCCGTAACTTCCGGATAGGATTCCGAATACCCTGTAAGGAGACTATAGTAAGCCGCAATGCCGCCATCGAGGCGTTGAGCATGGAGCATCCAGCGCAGCAATGCCCGCAAAGTTTCTTCGCTGCTCCCCTTTGTGCTTGCGTAAGAATAAAGATGCCGCTGTTCGAAGCTGACCCGCAGTTGGTCCGAGATCAGTTTCTGCAGCAACGGACCGAGCCGCTTAGGTCCCAGCAGCAGGCCAGCCGCTTCAGTCAGCACCTTCGCGATTTGAGCACTCTTACCCTTATCGTCGCCATTGGCCCTGCGAGCATCGCTGAAGCTAGTCATCGCCGCATCCGCACAAGATTGGTTTTCAGTCGACTGTGCAGACTCAAGCAGTAGCGGCCTCACCCGTATGACTGAACTCTTCCGTCCTCTGCTGTGCTGGCGCATCCAGAAAAATTCTCATCCAGTGTTCCAGAGTTAAAAACTGCCAGATTTGCATCGACCAATCTTCCGCGCCGGAACGATGTTCGTCAACAAAACGCCGTACAACTTCCGGACGGAACAAACCGCGCTTTCGGATGTTTGTGTCCGAGAGCAGATCATCCACCATCTCACGCAAATCGTTCGCCAGCCAGTAATCGACCGGAGCCGCGAAACCGGCCTTCGGCTGCCGTAACACCTCGGAGGGTAACACCTCCCGCATCGCCCGGCGGAAAATGTGCTTCGTCGTCGGGCGAAAGAATCCTTTGAGCTTAAGCTCCGGCGGAATATTCCAGGCGGCAAACTCGGCCAGTTCACGGTCCAGGAACGGCACCCGAACTTCCACGGACGACGCCATGCTCATCTTGTCGTTATAGTTCAGATTAAGACTGGTCATGAAAATCTTGGTGTCGAGATAGAGCATTTGGTTGAGGAAGTCGGCATCGCATACTGCGTTAAAACTGGAATGGTGGCGAGTCGCGGGATCCGAGTGGCGAAGTTGATTTTGAATCTCCGGCGTATACAAATTCATTTTCTGCGTGCCGTTCAGATAGGTACAGTTTCGAATGAAGCGACCTTCCGGCGAAAGGGATGCGCTGCGAGCCATCTTCTTGGCCAACCGCACGCGTCCTTTCATGACGGTGCCTCGCAGGCCGGGCAATGCATCCAGGCCGGACTCGATTCCAGTTCTGAGAAAACATGGGACTCTCTGATACGCGGTGGACCAACGATGTGCGATATGCTTTCGATATCCCGCGAACAATTCGTCCCCACCGACGCCAGAAAGCAACACCGTGGCCTGTTTGCGTGCCTCGCGGCAAACAAGAAACGCGGTGAGGATGGCGGGATCCGCGGTGGGCTCATCCATGTGCCACGTTAAGCGAGGCAGCAATTCGGCAACGTCCGGCTCTACCACAATTTCCTGATGCTCACAGCCCAGCCGCCGCGCCAGCCGCGCCGGCACTTGCGGATCATCAAGCGTAGTTTCGCCAATCCGATATTTTGGCGGGAAGGTAATGGTGTAGGTTCGAACCGGTCGTTTCGTTGCCCGGCACATCATCGCCACAATGCCGGAGGAGTCCAATCCGGCGCTGAGAAAAGCTCCGATTGGAACGTCACTCACCATCTGGGCTTCCACCGACTGCTGAAAGCGCTCGCGAAGTTCATCCGCAAGGTCGGCTTCGGATCGTGGGTACTCGACATCGGCGCGGGGAAATTTCAGATCCCAGTATTGCCTGATCGTAAGTTCCCCGTCGCGAAATGTAGCGCAATATCCTGCAAGAAGCTTGTGGATGCCACGAAACATCGTCTTGGGATCAGGTACCCACAGGAACGTCAGATACTGATGCAAGCTTTCCAGATCGAGTTCGGCCCCGATCTTTGGCACGTGAAGCAGCGCTTTCGCTTCTGAAGCAAACGCCAGCTTTCCTCCATGGTGAGCATAATAGAAGGGCTTCACCCCAAAATGGTCTCGCGCAAGAAACAACTCCGGCCTTCCCGAACGCGCATCACAGATCGCAAATGCGAACATGCCATTTAGCTTTAGAACGCAATCCGCGCCTTCCTGTTCGTAAAGGCGCAGCACAACTTCGGTATCTGTGTTCGAGGCGAAACGGTGGCCTTTGCTTTGCAACTCCTGGCGAAGCTCTTTGAAATTGTAAATCTCACCGTTGTAAGTGATCCACACCGTGCCATCCTGATTGCACATTGGCATGTGGCCGCCGGCGGAGAGATCGAGAATGGCCAGTCGGCGACTGCCCAAGCCAACGTAAGATCCATCTGGAAATCGTCGCTCCCATAGCCCCGAATCGTCAGGACCGCGATGCGCCTGCACGTGCGTCATGCGAGCGAGAACTTCTCTGTCGCCACAATTCGCGAGTCCGGCAATTCCACACATGATGAAACCAGATTCCCTTAACGCCTCGTTACTTGAACTCTTTTCAACTTCAGTTCGTAGATCTTCGCCTTGGTGTGAAACATCTGAACCGCCTGGAACCCACAGTAAATCAGCCCCGGCACTCCGTCCATGAACCCGAACCTGAAGACATAACGATACAGGAAAAGCAGCATGGGAGAACCTGGCACAGCAAAGAGTTTGCGCTTCAGCCAGCGTCGGCGTTGGGCTTGCGTCCCAAAGAGCGACGGCGGCAATTCTTTATCGTCGCCTCGCTGCAGCAACACCTGCGACTCCCAGTTGGAATATTCATCATGTTTTTGGATATAGCGCGAGAGCGATTCCAAATTGTGATGAATCACCGGGTGCCGCAGCCTTGAGGTCGCGCCATCGACGACGACATGCTCATGCACTTCCATATCCGCCATGGAAACATCCTGGTTCTTGAGCCGGCATTCGAATCTTCCCTTGCCTCGGCGAAACAATGCCAGCTTCCACAATCCAACGTCTCCATGCCTAAGCGCACGGCCAAGAAACCAAGTGCGAAGCAGAACGGAGTATCCGTCGATCGCTGGATTCGAAATTGCAGAACGAATTTCTTCCGCGAGTTCAGTCGTCAGCGCTTCGTCGGCATCGAGCAGCAGAATCCAGTCGTAGACCAAGGGCAATGTATTCATTGCCCACTGCCGCTTCTTGGGCCACCCACCGGCATAATGAAACTGCACTACGCGTGCTCCGTGAGATCTGGCAATCTCGACGGTATCGTCCGTGCTCTGCGAATCGATTACGTAAACATCGTCAAAGTCTTTAAGACCCAGCAAACAGTGTGGAAGATTCTTGGCCTCATTCCGCGCGGCGATGATCACGCTTACCGGCATTTTGCCGGCGGCAACACCGTGATCGAGCTTCCCGCGTTCGCCTACCTTTTCCATTGCGTCAACCGCTCAACTCGAAAGATGCTGCTGGCACCACTGTTGAAGAACGTATAACGACCAAGGCCGCGACCATGAAGTCCGGCCCGCGAGAAACTCTTCCCTCACGAGGCACGCCCCCCGTTCATTGATCAGAGTACCGAGAACGCCGTCGCCAATTTTGCGCAAGGATTCTTCCATGACTGGACGCAGCGCATCACGGAGCCAATGTTCAAACGGCATTGTAAAACCTCGCTTGGGTCGATGGATGATTTCATCCGGCAACTCTCCACGCAAGGCATGAACCAGCAGAGGTTTCGGAGTGCGCTTGTCCAGCTTCCACGATCCCGGCAAAGCCAGAACTCTCCGCACCAGTTGGTGATCGATCAACGGCACGCGCACCTCCAGGCCGTGCGCCATGCTCATGCAATCGGCGTCCCTCAATAAGGTGTTGAGCATATAACAGCGCGCCTCGAGATAGGAAACACGGTTCACCGGGTCCAGGCTCTGGGCGCGGTATACGGCCTCGTTTAATGGTCGCTCGGCGCAGGAGAACGCATTGCAATCGACATTCGCCGTGCGCAGCAATTCATTTTGCATTTGTGGAGTAAAGAGCATGCGCGCAAGAAAATATGGTTGGGTTTTTCCTCCCCCATTCTGGACGAGAGCGGTTAATTTGCGGTTCTGATCGCTCGCGGAAGTGAGTGCCGAAAATATATTTGCCGATAGGCTGCGGGCGATTGCCGGTACACGTCGCCACGGCTCGGCAAACTTTTCCATCCGCGGCACCGTGCGAAAACTTGAGTAGCCGGCAAATATTTCGTCGCCGCCCAGACCAGACAAAGCGACTTTCACGCCCGCCGCCCGAGTTCTTTCAGAAACAAAGTAGGTGTTGATGCCGTCCATCGTAGGCTGATCCATCGCTCGGATAGCGGGATCGATAGCCGCAAAAAAGTCGGATTGCGAAACGTCTATTTCATGATGATCGGTTCGAAACTGTTTGGCGATTTTGCGGGAATACTCGGCCTCGGTGTAGTCGGCCTCTTGAAATGCAATAGAGAACGTACTCGGTCGCACGTGGTTCCGATCCAGAATCCCGACCAGGCTGCTGGAATCGATTCCGCCAGAAAGAAAGACTCCCACGGGTACATCGCTGGCCAGTTGCATCCGCACACACTCATCGAGCATGGCAGCGATCAGCTCTTCGCTTTCACCACGTGTTTCCCCACTGTCGCAGGCTGCGTTCCGCGCAGGACCGATCGCATCCCAATACTCCGCCAGTGTCGCGTGTCCGTCTTTCCACGTCAAAGAATGTCCGGGCGGCAGCGCTCGCACGCCTTTTACCAGAGTGTTTGGATCGTAAACCGATCCGAAGGTTAGATAGTTGATGAGCCCCGCGGGGTCTATAGCTCGCGGTACCAGCCCCGTGCCCAGCAGAGTGCGGACTTCGGAAGAAAAAATGAAATACTGATTCGACTGAAAATAGTAGAGCGGCTTAATTCCCATCGGATCGCGGGCAACAAATAGCCGATGCCGCTGCGCGTCCCAGATCGCGAAGGCGAACATCCCACGAAATTCTTGGAGGCAGTTTTCGCCCCAGTGCGCGTACGCCTTGAGGATTACTTCAGTATCAGAGAGACTGTTGAATCGCAGCCCAGCTTGTGCCAGTTTCTCGCGAACCTCGCGGAAGTTGTATACCTCTCCGTTGTAAACGATCCAATTGCCAGTTGCTGGATCATTCATGGGCTGATGCCCCAGGGGAGAAAGATCCAGAATTGCGAGCCGTCGATTCCCTAAACCGATTTCGATTTCCTGATCCGCTTGCTGTCCCACGAAGTCACGCAGAATCACCGTGCCGCTATCATCCGGTCCGCGGTGAGCCAGCGAACGAGTAGCGCGCTCCAGCAATTCGGCGGGGACGGACGCCCTAAAGCCAATGATGCCGACAATTCCGCACATTCGAAGCGTCGCCTCCTGGACCTTTGCAGATCATCTTACGTGAATCGTCAGCCGCTCTTTTGCTGCAGTAGTCCACTCCTATTTCTGCGCGAGTCTTCGCGCCAGGAAAAGTAACTGTTCCACATGCTTGTCCCAGCTGAAATCCCGCGACCGCAACATTCCCTTTTTACGCATCTCCGCTCTTTGCTGGGGCGATTCGCATAGTTGCATAATGTGCTGCGCCAATATTTCCGGCTCAAAGCTCGGGAAATATTGTGCCGCATCTCCGCAGATCTCCCGATGCACCGCCAGGTCCGATGCAATCACGGGAAGCCCGCTCGCCATTGCCTCAACCAAAGGATGAGCAAAGGTTTCCGCATAAGCGGGAGTCCCATAGAGATCGCAATTCTGATAGACGTGGTGCAGCGCTGCGTAGGGCACGGCGCCCAACTCGACCACCTCCTCGCGCAGGTTGAGTCGCCGGACTAAATCCGCAGCCCGGTCTGCCTGGTAGATTCCCGGATTATCTTTTGAGGACAGTTTGCAAGTGAGAATGAGCCGAACGCGCCGCGGACGGAGCCTCTTCTTCGCAATTGCAATCGCCTGAATCAGAGTTTCGAAATTCCGGTAGTAGTTGTAGTGGCTGACAAACAAGACGCGAACGGCGCCTTGCGCGGCCGCTAGCTGCCTTTGCACGTCCTGGCACAACGGAGCCCGCTCTCGGAAAAATGCATCGGGGTCGAAGCCATGATGAATTGACATGACTTCCTTCCCCGTCCAGTCCCGCAGTTCGTTGGCGAAGGTGGCGCTGGGAGCAACCGTACAGTCGGCCACTTTCACCGACCATCGAGCCAACGCGCCTTTTATTTCTGTATCAATCCACAGGCGATAGTCTCCACGTTCTCGGATGTCGCGAAGAAAATCCGCCGACGTATATAGGGCGTTCCGGCTCAACAGGATTTGCGGAACCGGCGAACGATAGAGCGCAAAGTTTCCCGTAGACAACAGGATGTCCGCTCCCGAGCGGCGGATCATACGCGGAAGGTGACGCTGCTCGTACCAGAACCTTCGTCCAGAACCGCCGGGAAGTGATTCACTCAGAACCCTCACCTGCGCTGATTCTGGAATCTCCCCGCGCAGAACTTCACTAACTAGCAATGTCGTGCGCACGGCGTCTCCGCTAGCGAGGCGCGGTAAAACATTGCGAACGTAGGTCAGACCTCCTCCTGCACTGGCCGAGAGTGCGTTAATAAAAATATGGATCATTCTTTTCCATGTAGTCACGTCCGCACTTCATTCGACGAATATCTACTTGGACTTTCCAGCGGAGGAACTTCGCAACAGATCGCACAGTCGTGCTCTGCGATTGCGCCACCACAAGTCGACCAGTCCCGAGTAGCAAAACCGGTATTGCGGTTTCGTGTATCTCGTCTCGATCTCGCGCCGCCATAGCAAAGACGGACGCTCGCGATCGCGACGAATCGCGCCGGCGCACGGTGCAAAACAGTAGCGATGGTATTTTTGTATCGTTCTCCAAGCCTCCGCATCAATCACGTCCCAGCCGAACGTCCAAGCAAATGCATCAACAGGCTTCTTCGTCCACGCTGAAATTTGCCGGGCACTGTCGCCGATCTCTCGCTCCAGGGCCTCACGCGTGAGTCCGACAAGCCTCTTGTGGGTGAGCGTGTGGCTCCCAATCGCGTGACCTCGATTCGCAAGGTCCTCGATTTGGACTGGACTCATCGGCTTCCAATCCTCGATTTCTTCATCACCCGGCTTTGAGTCCGGATTCATTTTGGCCCGATAATAAGCGAGAGCCTCGTCCGTGCCGGCTTGTTCCGCGAACGCAGGCACTATGAAAAACACGCCTCGCCCGCCGAATGACTCCAGCAGCGGAGCGGCAACCATGTAGTTGCTCTCCCTTCCATCGTCAAACGTAAACAGCAGCAAGGGTTTCGAACGGGTACCAGTTTCCAATCCTCTCTCCCACAGCTTGGCGAAGCCATCGAGACTGGTAATCGTAAAATGTTTCGAAGCGAATTCAAGTTGTTGGCGAAATTGCGCTTCCATCGATGCTGGGGTCTCATGCATCGCAACTACTACTCCCTGTGATCGGCTGATGCTCTTCTGGATGATGAAGGCTAACGAATCCGCACCAGTGAAATCCGCCGCCTGCATTAGAAATGCGCGAGCTTGGTGCCGCAAGGTCATTCGTTTTATCAGATAAGCCCGTCGCCATCTGCCGGCACTGGATACCAATCGGAATGCGGCAGGAGGTCCGCTTTGTCGAGATACCAGCCGGTAGGAGCATCGAAGGTTCGGAGCTGAAAACCCTTCCTGCAAAACAAATCCTGTAGGTCTGGGTTTTGATTGCGCAACACCACCGCATCGACAGTCATCTGATAGCGAGCGAGCAGCGCCCCGAGGATGCGCAACCTTTCTTCTACTGGAACTTCGGGATAGACATCGAGCACGTTAAGTGTCTTGATCTGATCACGAAATCCGCGAGTTCTTTGATTCACCGTCACCAGCACTTCTTGATCCGGCTGGCGGCCGCGAAATGCAAATGCGGAGGTTGCCTGGTCCCTGCCGGAAAAATAACGCCAGCGAATGTAAGCCAGATCGCGCATTGCAGTCAGCTTGTTGCTGCAACTATGAATCGGAAGATCATTCACCTGCTCGGCGGATGTAAGCTGCCGCAACCCGCCGCAACTGTCAGACGCAATTTTCAATGGCCGTAATAATCGTGCCAAATGGGAGACAGGACTTCTTGCCAGGCGCGACAAGAATCGACTCGAATACCTCCGATGAACAAGCTCCTCAGCCACGGGCGGCCAGTGCAGCACACCAAAAAGTTCGCGGTCAGAATATGGAATCGGTTTCGCTCCCGCCGCTTTCCACAGCGCTGCAGCCTCCGCGTTCGCCGACGTTCCGAACAGGGGCCATTGCTTTGCCAAGCGCGAATACCTAAGAAAGATTCTCCCCCCTTGGCCCCGATGGCGATCATCGACGTAGAACGAACTGGAACCCATCAGCAGAATTTTTTTGCGCCCGAATTGAAAGAATTGCGGAACGCACAGAATGCACCCTACCAATTGGTCAGTGTCTACTAATCCGAAACCCAGTGAATCATTTTTCCCACGCGCTGGATTTTCAAGCAGAAACCATCGCAGATGCGCTTCCACCATTTCCCTGGGTCGCCGCGACTGCTGCGCAATAAAGTGCGCAATCTCGCTAAGATCCTTCTCTGACAGGGCGATGAGGTCAGCACGCTGAGACCGCTGGTCCGAAGCCGGGATGTCCATCGTCATCTCGCTGCTTCCTCGTATATTCTCATCAACTTTCCAGCCTGATGTAACAACGTCAGATTATCGAGGATAGTCAGACGTGCCGCGTTGCCGATTCGCGCGCGAAGACCGGCATTCTCCAACAAGACTTTCAACCCCTGCACCAATTCTTCCAGTCCATCAATCGGGATCAGCCATCCATTCTCGCCGTGACGAATAATTTCCTCGATGCCTTGCCCATGGCACGCGATTGCTGGTTTGCCGCAAGCCATCGCTTCCAGATAAACACATCCCAGACCCTCATAACGGCTGGGCAAGATGAAGACCGTACAGTTCCGCATAGCGTCAGCCACTTCGGTTCGCCTTCTTCGCCCGAGAAAATGAACTCGATCGCCGATGTCCAAATCTTGAGCCAACCGGCCAAAGCGATTCCGATCCGCTCCTTCGCCAATAACTTTGCATTGCAAATCGGGATGCGACTGCTTCAATCTGCTAATGGCGCGCCATACTAGTTCGTGCCCCTTCCCTGCCAGCAAATTCCCAACAATTAGGATCGTTTCCTGCTCGCTATCGTTATGCTTCGGTGCGAAAAATTCGGGATCCGTTCCGTTATAAACGACCTCCGACTCCGCCGTCGCTCCCGCCACGGCCATTCCATCCTTCAGCACGCGCTGCACTTTTTCGCTCACACAGATTACTTTGCGTGCCTCCGAATAGACGCGCGTTGAGCCTGTTCGCCGCCATCTCGCGGCCATCCCATCCTGAAAACATCGGTTGAAAGCGTCCAACCCGTGGATGGTAACGACAAACGGAATGCCTAAGTGGCGCGAAAGGAATGCCGCCGCATCACCGCAAGGCAACGCAGCGTGAGCATGGATTACACTGACCGGCGAATGGCGGTGAATTTTCCGTACCCGGCTTAACAGCACAGCACCTAGAAATCTACCGGCGCTCGACAGCCCGAAGTTTCCCGGCAGTTGTGGATAGCGAATCCAATCCGCTGGAAACTGTCGGCTCGATTTTCTGCCGGCGTGATAAATCGAATCAACCGCGATAACGGAACAGGTCGCGCCCTGCAACTCAATCTCGCGCAGGGTCTCAGCAACGAAGCAACCGCCCACCTCGTCGCCATCGGACGGATAAAAAGGCGTAAGTGTTAGAACATGCGGCTTGGGACGATTTTCTTGCCCCGTAATTTTTGCAGCGCGTCCCGAATCCTGATGCACAATATCTGAAGTTACCTGCTTGCACTGCTCTGTGTCGAGCGTTGCAGGATCAGTTCGGTCAGGCCGGAAATAGTTACGAAACGCGGATCCTGCATGTCATCATCGGAGAACTGCATTTCGAACGCCTGCTCGATCTCGGTAATGAATTCCACAACCTCCATCGAGGTAAGCCATCCTGCTTCGAAGTAATCGACAGTCAGTAACGATTCGCTTGCTTGCCTGGCAGTTTTTGCCCGGCTCTTGAACCAATCGATGATCCACGTTTGAATATGATCCACGTTTGAACTCGCGCTTAAACTCTTCGCCTTGACCTTGATCTCTATCTTTCAATTGCAGCGCAGCGTGCCGGCGCACCGTCGCATCCTTTTAACTTCAAAGGCATCACGATCAGTTCAATTTCCGACGCGGTCAGCGCCTTTAGGTTGGCCAGATACTCCACCAGCACAACGCCCGCGCCCAAAAGAACTTTGTGGTTGGGTGAATCCTTGGCCGTTCCCCGCGAATGAGCCGGATTGTCGGGAGACGGCGTGTCCATCGCGATCAGCCGCACCCCGTTGTCTACCAGCCACTGCGCCGCATTTTCGGAAAGAAACGGATATTCATTGTAAAACTTCATGTCGCCAAAGTATTCGGACCATCCCGTCCGAAGAATCAACCGCGCCGGAACGCTGTCGCCCAGCCTTTTCTTTAAATCCGCCACGTCGATCTCCTGCAAAGGCCGGCACCCAGTGAAGTCGGCCACAGTGGCCGGCCCTATAAGCACGTCCAGCGGAACTTCATCGATCGTTCCGCCGTTCGGGATAAAGTGACGCGGAGCGTCGGCGTGCGTACCAATATGCGTTCCCAAAACTACCTTTCGCGTCTCGCGTCCCTCGATTCCATGACGCCCAAGTATCGTGACCTCGACCACCGGATGCCAGTGCGTGGGAAACGTCATCATGCCTTCTTCGATCGGCAGGGAAAGGTCGATAATTTTCATACGTGATCTTCGATATGGATCAACTTGCAGATCGATCAGTGCAGATTGATCGCGGCAGATTAATCGGTGCGAGTCACACTTTTATCAATCAGCGGGACACAACTGCACTTTCCGCTACCGCCCTGCGAAGGGTCGACGCCGAGCCTGCCTGCAGTTTCTCAGCCACTAACTCGCGAATGCGAGCCTTCTGCACCTTGCCGCTCGCCGTCCTCGGGAGTTCATCGATCGCCATGTAACGTGCGGGCTGCTGATGCTGCGCCAGATTTCGTTTCGCATAGGCGGCCGCCATTTCCAGCGCCGCTTCGGCTTCTGCCCCGGACTCCATTTTCAGCACCGCAACAATGTCTTCGCCATAGAGTTCGTGTGGAATACTGACCACTGCGACCTCGGCGACACCGCCCACGTGCATCAGCACTTCTTCAATGGCCGCCGGACTAATGTTCACCCCTCCGCGAATGATGATGTCTTTCTTGCGCCCGGTAATTAACAGTGAAGAGCCTTCGTCAAGATGGCCAACATCACCCGTGGCAAACCACGCCCCCGCTTCCGTTTCCAGCAACCGGCCTTCAGCGTCGAGATACCCAGTCATCAGATCCGGCGTAAGGATTTGCACTTCACCATCCACTCCTGGCGCAACCAAATCTCCTTCATCGTTTACAATTCGCAGTACAACTCCAGGCAAGGGCTCACCTACGTAGCCGGAGCCGCTCGGCGCATCTGCAGAACGCGCAGTGACAAAGAGAGTCTCTGAGAGACCGTAATTCTCAATCAGCCGTATTCCATAACGCGATTCGAACTCGTGCTTTATCTTGAGCGAAAGCGGCGCAAAGCCCACAAACACGTGACGCACTGCGCTTCGGCAAAATTCCTCTCCCGTGCGTCCGCGATCCATTCTCAACAGTATGGACAATACCGTCGGAGCCATCCAAAGCGTATTGATCCTGTTTTTCTTCGCCTTCTCCCAGAAATGCAAACTCGAGCGCGCATCGAATACGTGGTCCACCGCCACGCTGGCCCCGCACAGGAAAGGCAATATGAGGAGATTGTAAAAGCCGCCCATGTACGCCATCGAAAGCGTCAAATAAAATCGCGACCCTTCGTCAATTTTCTGGGCGCCGGCAAATGCCAAAGCATTCCGCAACATGCGTCCGAGCTTGTGCGCCAATCCCTTTGGCTTCGCTGAAGTGCCGGACGTGTACATGATCACAACCAGGTCATCGGCGTCCGCTGTTTCGAGCGGCACGAACTTCTCCGCTTCCTCCAGTTCGTCAATCGTGATCGCGTTGCCGCGGTCCGCGTTGCGATTCACGTCTTGTCCAGTTTGCAGCGCCAGGACATTCGCATGGAACTCTCGCACTGATTCCGCGTTCGACGAGCAGGCTACGATCAACGCGGGCTTGCAGCTCCCGACTATGAATTGAATTTCTCCCTTGCTGAGCGCAGGATTAACCGGAACGATGACGGCCCCAATATAGATGCAGGCAAAATACAGAACCGCGAGTTCGCAGCAGTTTGGAAGTATCACGCCAAGCCGGTCGCCCTTGCACACTCCGCGTTCACGTAGCTCCGCGGCTAAAGCACAGGCCTGCCGGTGAAATTCATCATAGGTAATTTCGCGCCCAGTATTTGCATCCACCAGGAACACCTGCTCCGCGCGGCGCTCGACCACACTCGTAATCATTTCGTGAATCGTCATTGCATCGCCATCGGAGAGGGCTGGGCCGACTTCATGAGATTTGAGATGGCCACCCATCGGTCCATTTGGCCGCGATAAGCATGGTTCGCCTCCAGACGCACAATCGCCCGACCCGGTATGTCCATTTCGAAACGGGGAAAGTGACCCGCGGTAATCACCAATCCCTCCGGCAGCAGAAGCTGATCAATCGAGGCGGAGTCCGAGGCACTCGGTGGACAAAGAAGGAGCGCCACCCCAATCCCTAAATCAAAATGCATCCGATCGGAAAAATCCGCAATTTGCCAACAGTTCTCAGGCGCCTCCGGCGGCAACTCACCGTGCACCGCAACATTGTTGAAACTCTCGGAGCAATGCTTCAACAAAGCCGATGTGGGGCAGCCATAAATCATGATGCAGAAATCGCCACAGCGCGCAGCGGCAGCGCTGACCACATCTTCCACATAACCGGCAAACAGGCGCTTCGAACGTACTGGCAAAAGTCTCTCAGCACCCACAATCTCGACCAGGAAAGAAGGCCACTCCGCCGCCCATGTTCCTCCGTCCTTATCGTCGAGAAATAGCGAGACAGAGCCGCTCGTCATCTTCAAGACCTGCGCCAGCATTTCAAACGAACCGTAGATCACCCTGCCGAGCACTATCGGGCCTTCGGCGAGAATAAGATCCGCCAGAATCAGATCCTGCGAAGGAGATTCCGACGCAACCAACTCCAACACAGGACGGGCTCGCCGCTTGGCGCAAGTGACGATCATTCCATCTACTAAAGATTGCACCGCCGAAAGCGAACTGCTAATGGTGTGCGCCGAAATTCCTGGCGCCGAGAACGAAGTTAATACTTCACGAGCCTTACTCGGCTCCGCTTTGGGCAGGCTGCTGGCAACGCGGATCAGATCTTCTTCATCGAGATTGACAGGATCGAGTTTTCCCATCGCCACCACCAGCCTTCGCAGGTCCGCATTGTGTTTGCGCGCCGCCGCCGCAACCTTGGGCAGGAAGGAAGAATGGAACTGGCTGCATCCCATCGCCACCGACATCATGTCGTAGAGTTGCATCTGCGACATCAGCGGGCCCATGAATTCTTCCGCAGCATCCATCACATCGAAGAGATCGACTCCAGTTTCGATGCCAAGATTATTGAATACCGCCACCGCGATCTCCGTAGGAACGTTGCCCGCGCTGCGCCCCAGTCCGTAAAGCGTCGTGTCAATGAATGTAGCGCCACAACGAACTGCTTCTACGCTGTTGGCCAGGGCAAACTGAAGATTGCTGTGTCCGTGAAAGCCCAACTCGCAATCGCAACCGTTACGCGCCGCAATGAAATATTTGCGCACGTCTTCGGGGAACATGCTGCCCGCGGAGTCGACACAGTAAATCACGTCCGCCCCGGCAGCCGCGCCGGCCCTGGCTTTCTCACCGAACGCTTCGGCAGAGATGCCATAAGTTTTCATGAAATTCAGGCAGACTTTCAGCCCTAGGTCCTTAGCCAGGGTCAAAAACGGAAAGGCGCCTTCGATTTCCGGAGCGTTGTAGCCAATGCGGACGAAGTCCATTCCTGCCGCGTGCGCGGATTTTAGTTGGTCCGCCGTACCGATCCCCGGGATAAAAAAACAGCCGATCTGCGCATTCGGCGCGGCACGCTTCGCCACTTCAATCAGCCGCTCGTCCGAAGTGGGCATCGCCCCCTTGCCCGCCTTGGCAGCGCCCAACCCCACTCCATGGCCCACTTCAATCCAGCGAAAACCAAGCTCTCCCAAAACGCTCGCCAGGACTGCGGTGTCGTTTTCAGTAAACTTGAAATCGACAGCGTAGCTTCCATCCCGCAACGTGCACTCCAGGATCTCCACTCGCCGGCCCGAAAGTTCTCTTGGCATCGCTTCACCTTGTGGCATGCGACTCCGGAGTCCGCCATCCCAATGTCCCGGGAAGCTCAAACACGTTAAGTATTCGCTCACTTATCGGAGCCAGTATATTACCAGTTTCAATCCTGAGGATACGATTCCCGCACCACAGACTTTACCGCATCTAACATTCCCTTCGCCCATGCGTCCGGCGAATTAGCTTCGATACGTTCGCGGCCTCTGCGCCCCATTGCCGCGCGTCTTGCCGAATCCTCAGCTAGGCGTGCCATCGCTCGCGCAAGTTGAGCGACATCACGCGGCGGAATTACAAATCCATTCTGCCCATCTTGCACCAGATCTGAAGCACATCCCGCCACGCTCGTAAGAATTACCGGCAAGCTGCACGCCATCGCTTCGTTTACAACTAATCCCCAGGGATCACTGTGTGTTGGAAAAATCAAGGCATCTGCAAACGCATACATCTCCGGCAACTCTTCGCGATGCACAAAACCGAGAAATTGAATCGCACCCGGAGAGATTTTCGCGGCTCGTTCAACCAGTTTCCGGCTGTCAGAACCGGTTCCGGCGAGTACCAAACCAACGTTGCAGCGAATTTCCGCCTCCAGTTGAGCGTAGGCCTCGAGAAGTTCGAATACTCCCTTATCTTTTACCAGCCGGCCAACATAAAGGAAGTATCGAGAAGGGAGACGGTGGCGGCTGCGGACTTGAGATTCATTCCGCCGCGCTGTCTCCACCAGATTCGAAAACAATGCGGTATCGACCGCGTTGGGCGCGGTAAAGATTCGCTGCGGCGCGATCCCAAGATCTGTTAGGTATTCGAAAGATGATCTCCCCGGAACAACGAAAGCCTCGCATGATTTCAGAAAACGCGCCTTCATAAATTCCACGAGAGGATATCCGCGCCTCCGATCCCAAGCCGTACTCTCCGACCACAACAACAACGGCACTCGACGAGATCTAACCCAGCGCGCGGCCGACCATGAGGCTAAATAGTTGTATCCGCCGCACAAGACAACGTTCGGCTTAATGGCACTTAGCGCCGCGCGTACCCCGCGGTTGATCAATAAGTTGTATCTTCCGAGTCGCTGCCTCCACGACGGAAGTACGCGATAATTGAATTTGATTTCATGCTTATAGACTTTCCATTCCCGCAGTGAAGGATCGTTCTCGGAAAGGAATATTACTTCCAGCTCTATTTCCGCTCTCTGTGCCAGTGCATTCAGAACTGGAATCCGGTAGGGCGCAATGATCTCGGTGACGATGACCAGCTTCGGAATCAAGGTTGCGAACCCTTCTTCTGTGCGGCCGCCAGGCGCGAGAAGATGGTCTCCCACTGCCGGGTGATCACGTCCCAACTGAAACGAGCGATGTGCGCGCGTCCGGATTCGCCTAGCCTCCGCCGCAAATTACCATCCGCAAGTAGCCAGCCCAGACTTTGCATCATCTCGTGATCATCGTTTGCGAGAAATCCAGTTGCGCCATCAATCACAGATTCCGGCTCGTAGTCCTTGCGCGCAAGCACGGGCAAGCCGCTCGCCGCCGCCTCCATCAGAACCCGGGGCGATCCTTCCCATCGCGAAGGAAACATAAAAATATCTGCCTGGCGATATTCTTCACGGATCTCGTGGCGGCCTAAGGTTCCGCGCATTTCGACGTTCGCCAAAAAACCTGCGCGCTTCTGTAATTCCTGGCGCAGCACTCCGTCGCCGACCAATACAAAATCCGCCTCAGGATAGCTTTGCGCAGCATCGAGAACAACCTGCGGCCCTTTAAAAATGCGGAGTGCTCCTACAAAAAGTACGCGCGGCCTAAGATTCGCCGGTCTCTGCCAATTAGGCGTAAAGAATCCTGTATCAACTCCGGTGGGAACCATTTCGCTTTGCAAACCATAATTCGTTTCCAGGCTCCGCTTCACCATCGCAGAATTGCTGAACAGATAATCGCAGCGAAGAACGGTAGTTTCGAATAATCGAATCGCTTGCGGAGTGATCGTCTGATCGCGCCAGTCGGTTTGCGATTCGATCGTGCCTACGATTGTGCAACCGCGACTCTGGCGAGGTCTCATCTTCAAGTACCAACGACTGGCGGGCGATGCTTTCAGATAAAACAGAATGTCCTGACCGCCGAACAGAAATCGCCCGAGCAAAGGAATCGTTTGCAGCCGGCTTGGAAGACGAATCAGGCGGGTGTTTGGACGCGCGAGAATCTGCCGTGCGGCGACCCCTCGCACGAACATTGTCACAGCAAAGCGGTCTGAGTCCAGGCGGCTTACAATCTCCCGGGCATTGATCATCTGTGCGTTGGTCAGCTCTTCGTCCGCGAAAGAGTCCACCAGAATCTTGACCGGCTTCATCTCATTGGTCGTCATCCGAGCAGGCTTGCAGAGGCACGGCGCGCCGCGTACGCGCTCTCTGCCGGCGCAGCCCGATTCGAATGGAACGCGATGTCGCGCACTCTGGTTTTCAAGTAAGCCCTCAAGTAAGCCTCCGAATTCCGCTGTCTGGCGTTGCTTCGCAGATGAGCCAGGGCGATTTCCAGCAATCGGCGTCGCTGCGGTTTTGCTGCGTTTTCCGGGAGAGGCGACCGCTCTCCCGGATCCAGCTTCAGATTAAACAGATACTCGGTTTGCGCTGCGAAGTTAAGAGTCAGTTTGTATTCTGCATCGCGAACTGCTAGCAAACGGCAACCGCAACGATCTTCCCGGCGAAACGGATTCGTATATCCGGCGACGCTCTCCACAATCGCCGGCTCGCTCCATGATTTTCCGGCTTCAAGCTGCGTACAGTGACTTTGTCCCTGAAACTCCGCCGGAACCGGCGAGCCTGCAGCTTCGAGAATCGTTGGGGCCAAGTGGATCAGGCTAAAAGGATTGCTCGAAACCGTCCGATTCCCAACTCCTGGCACGCGAAGCAGCAATGGAACATGGATTAATTCTTCCATCAAGGAAGGCGCGTGGTAGCGGCCATCGTGTTCCAGGAATTCTTCTCCGTGGTCCGCCGTCAAAGCGAAAATGCAATTTTCCCAGACGTTCGATTCACGCAGCCCTTCGGCCAGCCTCGACAATTGCCCATCCACCCAACGAATTCCAGCGTCGTAGAGCGCGACAATTTCTGCGTGGTACGGGCGCAGACGTTTACTTCCAACATCGGATCGATTCCAGGACTCGTTCAAATAACTGGCGCGTGCGGCGGTCAGCTTTTCGTCTCCCATCGTCTTCAGAGCCTCTTCCTTCGGATAATAAGGAGAGTGCGGATCCATAAAGTGCAGCCACAGAAAGAAAGGCTGTTCTCGCACTGAGGCGAGCCAACTTTGAGCCCGGCCAACGATAATATCGGCGGCCGGAAAACGACGCATCCGATCCAATGATTGCGCGCCGGGGCCGGCCCACCGTTGGCAGTATTGGAAATAAAGTTCGTCGTAGGCAGCGCCCAGTCCAGGAATCCGATGAGTGACATTCGCTAGAACTCGATTTAGACTACCCGCCCAACGACTGCTGCCCGCGGAGTCATCCCCAGAATCCGAAGCGTGCGGATCACCATCGAGAAAATCGCAGAACGTTTCAAAACCAAAATCGTACCCAAACTGCTCAGATAGATAAGGGTTGGCGGCGCCGAAAAAAGCTGTCTTGTAACCGTCTTCCGCGAATGCGGAGGCCAGATTTTTTTCCTGGACTGCAATCCCCAAAACTTCGCGCCCCCAGGCAAGCGGGTAGCGCGAAGCCAGAATCGCGGGTAAAGAATAGTAAGTCGGCGCCCCCGCCACAATTGCAGTCGGAAAAACTAGGCTCTCCGCGGCCAGCATATTCAGGAAAGGGGTAGTTGGACGAGGATAGCCCATGAAACTGCAATGATCGGCGCGCAGGCAGTCTACTGTAACCAGCACCACCGACTTTTTCTGCGCCATTACGATTTCCCCGCTTTTGTGAAGCGACCACCGTTGAATATTCGCTTGGTCACGGACACTCGCACTGTGGACTGCACTGATTGGAATTCGCCTTTATCCGCCAAGTCATACAGATCTTGGTCTCGAACATATAAGAGATCCGGATATTCCGATTCGAGAGCCGTCAACAACGCGTCAAGCTGAATCAAAGTGTCACTCCGAAAATCCTTAAGGGTCGAATGAAAATTGATGGAATGCACGGAAATGATCGCTGGAATGCCGCGCGCGAAACTGTCCTCCGCCATCCGCATGCAGGCTTCCAGGGAAAAACTCTCGCCTGCCGATGGCTCGAAGTCCATGGTGCGGTACAAATGCAAAATGCTTGCTTCGAAATTCTTATCGCCATGCGCCTCAAAGTGAGGCGGCAAATTGCTCCCGGGTCCGTTCTGCGCCACGTGAATGCCACACTTTGCCCACGCATGATGCGTGCTCTTGTCAGCGCGGTAACCTGGAGCGCAAGCCGATCGCGGGGTCTTCGAGAACAATTGAGCAAAGGTCTTCACAGCGTCGGCAATCATTCCGGATTGAATTTCTAAATTCAGAAAAGTTTCGCGGCCGTTTTCTCCCGGATCCGAGTATTCAAACCCGATCCATGGCATGCGCCAGTGAATATAAGGAACGCCGGCCCTCCATAATACTCGCAGAAAACTACCCCGCTCGCCGGAGTCGTTCAAGTACCGCTGCGCCGCGTCCCGGCAGAAGTGCGTTGTGCCGTGCAGCGCTGGCAGCAATACTCCGGCGGAGATCCCCCGCTGATAGGCCTCGAACAGTCCGGGGCGCTTCCAACCGTCCGGCAAGCCGTCAGCCAATGAGCGAAGATGAATCTGCCGAAATTCATCCGCAACCACCTTCGCAAAGTCGACGTTCGCCATCATGAAGTTCATTTCCAAACAGGCGGGCCGTCCATTCGAATCGCGATGTCGACTGAGCAGCGACACGATCGCCTCAATATCTTCCACGGTCTCCAGACTATAAAAATCATAGTTTCGTTCGCCCAGATTCACGCCCAGACTCCGCAACTCCTCCCAGCCTTCGCGGTCCCGGATGCCGACCCTGCCCCAATCATCGCTTTGGAGCACGACCAAAGGGCGCCCGAAAACAAAGCCTTCGACGGGGAGCGCATGTTGGCGCCGCAACGCTCTGCGGAACACGTTCAGCATGAGAGTTCTGGTTCGTTTATTTCCAGTTCGATGGAGTCCATTTCACTTCTCGGCCGGATTTGTAGAAGTCGGAGCCGGAAACTCGTTTCGTACAAACGTGGGTAACACCCAACGACGCCTGCTCAACTCTCGCATTCGGGAAATCCAATCGAAGGTGCGATAGTAGCCGCGCCGAATCACTTTGCGATGCGGCCGCACGAAACGCACGACGGTTCCTCCGAAGCCCGCTTTGAACCATGCTGGGCCGGATGTTGCGCCTGGAGTGTACCCGCCGAAATCGTATTCGCGGCAGCCATGGGATTTCGCCCACAGCAGCGCTTTCCATTGCAGGATGTGGCCAACGTTGAATTGCTCGTGCTTATCAGCCGCTCCCCAAACATACCAACATCGTTTTCCTGCGCGCCCAATCACCGCCCCGCCGTAAACCTGATTCTCTGCTCTAGCCAGTAACAGCGCACCCCGCGAGTCCGCGCCAATCAGCCAACGGATAGGACCGCGCAAATCATCAGGAGCCTCCGCTAAAAAACCCTTGCGAACCGCTACTCGCGCATGCAACATCAAGAACTCCTCAATGTGCACATCAGCCGAAGCCGGCACAACTGAAACTCCTAAGCGTTCCGCGCGTCGTATTTCGTAGCGCGAGTTCTTGCGAAAGTTCGCAAAGATTTCATCGTCGCTTTTCGTAAGCTCAAGGCGGAGCGATGACCGCTCTTCGCCTAATCCCTGCCATCCCGAATCCCGCAGATGATTTTCCGCTATGCTGTCCGGCGTCTGCACCCAGTCGGGAAAAACCTCACAATAAGTCATCCCTTCCACCCGCATGTGCGCTATAAATTCCTCAGTCGCCGTCTGCCATAACCGGTTATCGTCGCAGACCGGTCCTCGATTCGCGACGACCGCTCGCATCCAGGGTACTGAAGAACCGAGCGGGGAATGCGTTCCGAAAGTACCGAACCACCGAATCGCCCCGCCTTCCCGCAGCAACGCAACTCTTGCTCCGCCGGCATTCCATTGCGGAAACTGAAAAAGATGGCTTGTTTCCTGACTATCCAGAAACTCCGTGATCTCGCCGAGCAAAGGCTGAGAGAGGTCTTTACCCGCGTAGAGCTCCAAGGGCATTCGCTAGAAATCCTTAATATGCCGGTTACAGATATCCCAGATCCTTCAGCCTCTGTTCCACTGCCGCCTGCTCCGCTTGATCCAATTCAGCCGTGTCGCCACTCACCAGTTCTCGCAGCAGAAAGGCTACGAGTTCATCCAGGCCACCGAATCTGCTTCCGAATTTATTTTCCGCAGCCACGCACAAATCTTCGGGAAGCTTAATTTCTCGCGAGTCGCTCATGGTCGATCGCCCTCGCTCACCGTCCGGCGGCTCCTCGCATCCGCGCCCAAACGGCGTTTGCGATCAAGCGATCATCCTCGTCCAATCCCATAAGGAGCGCGACGGCGGAAAACGTTGCGTAGGCCGAAACCAGCGCGATGAAGATGATCATCAAGTCGCTCGTCATCGATATCGATATGAAAATCGAGGCCGATATCGAAAGCTTGCTCGCCAGCCAGGTCACAAAAAGTGCGCTCGCGAGCGGCGGAACAAGTTTCAAGTAGCTGCGATTGTATGGAGAGAGTTTAAGCGCCGATCGCACTTCCACAAGGTTCCAGACATTCACCCCAACGTTTGTAAGAGCTGCGGCAACCGCGGCGCCCCAGACGCCCCAAAGTGGTACCAGCCAAACGCACAACACCACCATGGTCGCCGCCATATAGGCCTGTACACGAACCAGGCGATGTTGATTGCCCGACATTAGCAACATGCAACCCACCGAGCCGACCCCGCAGTTCACTAATTGACCGCAAGTCCCGATCACAAGTATGGGCCAGCCCGCCTCAAAATCATGACCGAACACCGCCATGATCGGACGCGCGAACACAATCATCACAATCGCCAAAGGGAAACTCAGTCCCAGCATCCATTTGGTAAGAGTTTGGAACAGACGGCCAAGCAATCGGTGATCTCCGCGAGTGTGGATATCGGCAATGACCGGCGCAAAGATCTGATTTACCGACTGCAGAATGATCGGCTCGTATGCAACCAGCGTCGCGGCCACGGCATAGACGCCAACATCGTGAGCGCCGCGATAATGCCCCAGAGCCACGCGATCGGTCTGGCTCATAAAGAATTCCATCACGCCCACACCGAACATGGCCGCGGAAAACGACCAGACTTCGCGCTCGATGGAAAGCTTGCTGACGTCGAACGATCTGGCCGCGAGTGGAGTAAGCCGCCACACCAAAGACGCGAGCAAACCCAGAACGATGACGGCGCTGGCAATTTGCGCCACCAGATATCCCCACAAACCTCCGCCCAGAATAACCAGGACGATAGTGAGGGCCATCGTAAGCGGGCTGGCGATAAATCGAGTGATCACGGTGCGGCGGCCAAGCTCCTTATAGCCCGCCAAAACTTTGCCGAAGAACGTGTTCATCGCGCCCGTGACCATGATCAGCGCGAACAGAGGCAGGTAGCGGACCAGTTGCGGTGAATGATAAAAACGAATTGCGATCCAGGAACCGACCTTCAGCACCACCGCTGCAATCACCAGGTTGCTGGCCATCAGGATCAAGGAACCGTTCCACAAAAAGGACCGCAACGCTGCGAATTTTCCCGATGCCACATACAATGAAACAAATCGAACCGCGGAGTCCGGAAGCCCGAGTCCGTTGATAATTCCCAGAAAGCCGATGATTGTCATACCCAGCGCATACAATCCCAGAGCTTCCGCTCCCAGAACGTGCGCCAGGTAAATCTTAAAGATGTAACCCAAAACCGCTGTGAAGATGGTTCCCGCGAAGACAATTCCGGATTGCCGCGAAATGCGGCCCATCTCTGACTGGAAGCTTAGCGGAGCCGTCGACGCTGGCTGGTTAGTCGCCGGTTGCGGGGTCACTGCTTCCCGCGCGTCGGTCGCACCAGTCTGTAGTCCGGATAGCACAAATTCTCCCACGCCGCTACGCCTTAAGCTTATCGAGATGGATCAGTCTAAATGTTTTTCGATTTCGCGGTGGGATGTCCCTATGCGGGTGGTCTACCCAGTAAGCGGCGAACAGCGGAATCCACCTTAGGCGCTCGTCTTAACGCACTCGCCGCACGATACCTCACGATGTCTCGCAGATGGCGCGGCCATGATCTCGCCAGAGTGACGTGCAACGTCTGGCGCGTGCTGTTCCCGAATTGCTCCTTGTAGCCTTCTGCACCCAAGCCCAAATCAACCATCTTCATTTCTTCCATGTCGCAGGCTTCTATCACGATCCTCGAAAGCAAGCAATGGCCGGGGGAATGCTCTTCCTGGCGGCTGTCGAAGGTAGCTTGATACAAGAACCAAGTCCCGCTGAACTGAAAGCCATAGTTCCATGCAACTGGTCGGCTCCCAATCATCAACATGCTCAAAGTCACCACGCCGCTGTCGGAAAATCGCCTCGCCAGTTCCTCCAGGAAGAATCGACGCTCGGGTGTGGACAGACCGCTGATGCGGCGTATGGCTCTGAAGCGGGCCACATGTGCGTCAATGAAATCTGGCAGAGCGGCCTGAATCTGCGTCCACGACTGAAGATGGGCGAAGGACACCGGTCCTTCTTGCTCCATCGCTTTCAGGCATCGTCGGATTTTTCTCTTGCGCATCAGCGTGGCCTTCAGCTCCGTGCGTTGCAGAGCGGCACCTAGTTTAACTTGGGCGCACAAGTAGGCCGGGCGAGCGTAAATGTGGAAGTCATACTTGGCTGCCGCGGCCTGGAGAGCGATAGGTGTCGCCGAGTTTTCCGGCAAGTTCGCCAACACGATAACGGCCGTCTTGATTTTCTCTAGCTCTGCCAAAACCGCATCGACGAACTCGGCGCGCCTTTGAGGTGGGGTCAAGAACTCACAATAATCTCCGGTTGTGCCGGCAAGGAAAGTTATGTTCTCTCCCGCGGCATCGGTCGCCAGAGAAGCTACGCCGACCAGATCGTCTCCTTCGTACCCTAGGAATAGCAAAGGCCGAAGAGAAACTCGATAAGCGCACTGCATGGCCAGAGCCCATTCACACGTGTAAAACACTTCGGGCGTTTCCATCTGCAGCGCCACTTCATTCCACTGTAGGCGCAATCTTGGATCCTCAGGAATTTCCCTGTGCAGAACAATGCGCAAGACTGAATGTTCTCCCTTAAGCCGAACTTGGAGAATACATACTAGTACCAACAAAGGAGGTAAGGGCAGTGGCTCCGAGACAATCGAACTCGCTAGTTTTCCACGGTTCGCTTAAGCGATATCGCCGGACAGGCGCGAGCGGAAGTCGCGGTGAAAACCTGAGACGTGGGCTTCGAATTCGGACAAATTCATATCCGCCGTCACATGCACTCGAGGCAGAGCAAATCTCGGCAACTGTGCGCCGAATCCTCCGCCCACATTCATGAACGCACATTGAAAACCGGCCTGCTCGGCCATCTGCATTTCTCTGTTGGTCACGGAGGCGGGATCGCCAAAGGGATAAGCCAGTGCCCACACTGGCCTTCGAACTGCCTCCTCCAGAACTCTGCGGCTTTCCGAAATCTCCCGCCAGGCGTCGTCAGAAGTTTGTTCCGACAAGATAGGATGATTCAAAGTATGCGATCCGATGCTCATTCCTTGATCTACAAGCTGCCGCAACTCGTCACTATTGAGCAGAGAGAAGCGCTCGCGCTGGGCTCCATTGCAGGACAACCCTGCGCTCCATCCTTGAGCCACACCAAATTTGAGCCGGGTTGCGTCGATAAAACGATCTCTTCTTGCCTGATCGTATTGCGACAATTTTTTTACCAGCTTCCACCAGGCCGACCTTCTCTGCGTTCGATCTGCCAACTCGAAGTTCACTCTCGGCGCATCGAACGAGTAGCTCCCACTCGGAGCCGCCAACATCAGCAGATAAAGTTCTTCATACCACAATATTCGAGGGCGATCTGCAAGAGACGCTCCGAGAACGAAAAACAGGCAGGACAATTCTTCTTCCCGCAAAATCGGCGCCATGCCGGTGAGCGCATTCCGCAATCCATCGTCGCAAGTGAGCAGAATGGCTAGAGAGGGCAGCTCTTTTCCATCGACGATCCAGTCGCGCACTTGTTCTGGGGATACAACCTGGTAACACTCTTTCAACAACCGCAGTTGACTGCGAAAATTTTCCGCGCTCACCAGGCTGCCGTCCTGTTGCGGATCGGAAACCTGGTATCCCTCCGGAAACACACCGTGGTAGGTAATCACGCAGAAGCTCCCGCCATCGGCGCGGCGGCGCAGGTATCCGGAGTTAGCTAACCACGGATACACTACACGCTTCAAAATCGGGCTCACAACCAGCACCTCATGATCGGACCACAAATTCCCAGCTCAGAGGAGTACCGCGCTTGATGCCCTGCGCCGCACTCTTGCCCAACACATCGTTCAAATGCCGCGTGTGCAGCCCGTTTCCGGGCCGGATGCAACGCACGTTCTCCGCCGTGAATACTTCGCCCTGCCTCACATCTTCCACCACGAACAGCGAACGGCGAAACGCGCGGCTCGCCTTTTCTTTTTCACTCAACCCAAAATGCACTGCGCCAAGAGCCTTTTCGGCGGTTCGTACCGCATCCACCATCGCTTTGAATTCCTGCGGCTCGAGCGAGAACGCGCTATCCGGTCCCGGCACCGAACGCGACAGCGTCAAATGCTTTTCGATGATGCACGCCCCCAACGCAACTGCCGCCACCGGAACCGCGATCCCCATCGTGTGATCCGACAATCCTACCGGCACGTTAAATCGTCGCTGCATCTCCGGGATGGTTCGTAAATTCATTTCTTCCGGCGGCGCCGGATAAGCGCTGGTGCACTTCAGCAAAGCAATCTGCGTCGCCCCCGCACCCCGCGCGCTTTGCAGGGCTTCATCAATCTCCTCAACCGTTGCCATTCCCGTGGACATGATGAGTGGCTTGCCGGTACGCGCCATTTTCTCAATCAGAGGAATATCCACCAGTTCGAACGAAGCAATTTTGTGCGCGGGTACATCCATCTTTTCCAGAAAATCAACCGCCGTCGAATCAAAGGCGCTGGAAAAACAATCCATGCCTAAATCCTCCGCCAGTTTCTTGAGTTTGGGCTGCCAATCCCAAGGCATAAAGGCGTCCGCATAAAGTGCGTGCAGAGTACGTCCATCCCAGAGCGTCCCACCACTCACGCGGAATTCCTCCCGCTCGCTTGCGATGGTGATCGTGTCCGGCGTGTAAGTTTGCAATTTCACCGCCTCAGCGCCCGCATCTTTAGCGGCGCGGACAATGCGAACCGCCTGGTCGTACTCGCGGTTATGGTTGGCTGAGAGCTCCGCGATGACGAACACCGGAAAATTCCTTCCGATCCGGCGCCCCGCGAGACTCACGCTTTCGGTCATGCCGTACCATTCCTCTCCAGAACAAAATGGATAGCGTCCTGTCCCTCGATTGATTCCGATGAAAGGCGAAGGAAGCCCACGTTCATAAACAACTCCACTGATGGTGCATTCATGGGTTTCACATAGGCATCAATACTCTCAATGGCCGAGTCCTGGTAAACCTTCTCCGTCGCCAAAGTAAGAAGTGTTTTGCCCATGCCGAGTCCGCGATAGCGCTTGTCTACGCTGATCGATAACTGCGCGCGCTTCCCTTCGATTTGATAGCGCACCTCTCCCACTTGGTCGCCGTCTTTGTTCGTCGCCGTGTAGAGAATCGCGTTCGGGTCGGCCATCTTGGCGCGAAACCATTTCGCATGTTCCTCCCACGAGATCGCTTTGGAGCGAAAGGATGCCGCTCGCGCCTCTGGATCATTCGCCCAATCCCAGAAAGTCTCGCAATCCGAATCCACGGTACGACGCAAATTCAAGCCTGATAAGAACGCAACTACTCTTCCCGCTCCGCGGCCGTCAACAAGTTTCCGGCCGTTGGCGGATTGGATCTTTCTGGCATTTTCTGAATTCAGCAGTTCGTTCAGTTTCCCCGCAATCGCAGAAGCGCTCGCCTGGCTCTGTTTGTCCAGTATCCAGGCAATTCCCATTCTTTCTGCCGTTTCGGCGATCTTCCCTTGGTTCGGCGCAAGCACCAAAAGAAGGCCCGGCAATCCTAAAAAGCACATTTCCCAAAAAGTTGTGCCTGCGCCTGCAACCGCAACGTCCGCCCAGGTCATCCATTCGCTTACATTGCAGGCGTCGATTACAAGACGAATCGGAAGTTTCTGCCCTCGGATTAATTCTTCCACCGATCGCAGATGCGGATTGCTGCCTCCAACCAAAATTGTGGCCTCCAGGGCTGGATGGGAAAGGTTCTGGATGGCTTCAATCACTTTTGCGGTCAGGTTGTCCGGATCGCTGCCTCCCATGGTAACCAGAATCCTTCGCCCCATTGCGGGCGTCTCGCGTTCCCAGTTGCACCACGGACGAAACTCTCGTCGGAGCATGGCGAAGCGCGGTCCCAGCAACAACTGAGTGGAGGGAGCCCGTTTGGCGTAGAGGCCCGGACTCGCTTGCAAGTTCTGGTTCAGCACCAGGTCAGCACTGTATGGTTCTGCGTGCACATAGTCATCCATGAACAGCACCTTAAATCCAGCCGTTTTGATTTGCGACTGATAGGCCGAGCCAAACTGGTAGCCATCCACGACGATCCAATCTGCATTTGTCTTGCTTGCAAGGTTTCGTGTCTGCTCCGCGTCTTCAACCGTCCCAGCACGGACCGGAAGATGCATCGCCTCTATACCCTCGTCTCGCAGCCGCCGCTGCAGAGCCGGCGTGTCTTCGGCCATTGCAAAAACCGAAAGGCCTCCAGAATCCTGCCAGGCCTGCGACAGACCAAGACAGCGCATGACGTGCCCCGTACCCATGGCTACGCTACCATCTGCCCGCACTAGAAGCGTTCCTAAATCCACACACTTGTCCTGCGCGGTTCTGTTTGCACTCACCGCACCGCGGTCGCGTAGCCTTTGCCCGATGCGGCTAGCAATTCGCGCAATCGTCCCCGATCTACAGGGCTCCAGCAATTCTCCGCAACCTTGCTACTGACGGGATTTGACCGTAGATATTCTGGAATCCTCGCAATTTCACTCGGATCGTTCAGCCCAATACCCACTCCGAACCGGATGAATTGCTCCACATATCCGTACGGCCACGACTCTAGCCACTTGCACAAAAAGCATGGGATACGGCGAACTGCGCATTCCGTAGCTACAGTGGAAAGAATCGTGATTCCAAACCAGGCTTTCGCCAGAAGATCTTCCGCGAGCGGCCCACTTACCAGCAGCGTGACGCTTTTCTGTTCGGCGGAGAGAATCCGAGCCACCATGCCAGCACGCTCCCGCTCGCTTTCCGCGGGATGCAACTTCACCACCAATTTTCGTTTTGTCGCCAGCGCCAAGTCGGCTAACGGAGGCAGAATATCGCGGTAGAATTCTTCCTGCCGTCCCCCAATAACATCGCAAGGCTCGGAGATAAAGAGGACGTGTGGCAACACCTCTTCGCTCGATCCTTCCTCCGCATTCCAGTTCTCAGGCATCACCGGCGCCGCAATCTCTACTCTTTCCTGCGGCACTCCGCACTGTCGCACCAGATAATCTTGCTCCATCTTTCCCTTCGCCCAAATCACATCCCCGTAACTCTTCTTAAAGACGTAGCGGCCATCGAGGGCGCCGTGGTGACAGGCAATATTCGGTAATCCTCGAGTTTGGGCCAGAAGTAAAGGAATGCGAGTATAAGGATTACTATCATCCGCGCACAGCACGGCCTGAATCGGTTCGGTGTCGAGAACATTTCGCCAGGCGTCGCGGACTTCGAATCCATGCCGGAACCGCTGGGGAAAAGCGTCCAGAAAACCCAACCGGTTCAGGATTTCAAACTCGGCCGTTCCTTCCAATTCTTTCACCAGAGATCTCCACCGGCCGTTCATCTCAGCGTTCTCAGCTCCGCGATCACGAACGGATGCATACGAAGAAAGCCAGGCAGTTGCCACGTTCCGCGGCGGATCTTCCACCCAGCCGCTCCGCCGCGTGGCCACCAACAGGAAATTTTCCTCTGGAAACGTATTTGCATATGCGATACCGGTTCGTGAGACATTCACGTACGCAGTGGGCAGCAATACAGCAGGATGCCGCAAAGGCTGCCGCTTTCGACCCAGCCTCCCGCGAAACTGATATCCCGAGTCGTACTTATCCCAGAAAACATCTATGATCTGCGGTGCGGAAAGCTTTTTGGAAACCCGAACGTAGTGCGCGAGTCCGCCCTTTTGCGCTCCTCGGGGCAACGGAAAGGCTTTGACTCGAGTAGCCAGTAAATGCTGCAAAAGGCTGGCATGAACACCCGGCCGCGAGACATAAACCTCATCCTCGGAGCCTACGGTCTCCGCAAAGCGCTGGAGCAGAATCAGCAACTCCAGCTCCCCATGGAGGAGAAGGCCCATAATCTCCCACCAATCCAGCCCATGCTTGTCGACGAGTTGCCCGCAGCCCAAATCCAGCAGACGCCGCACCCGGCGGAAATCGTCGAAACCAACTCTCATCTCATCCAGCGTTGTCACAGTCGAGTGGAAGTGGCGATTCCAACGCTCGTAGCTATTCTCACCCGCCTTGCCCAGGTCGATGATTCGATCCCAATGCTGTCCAGCCCAGGGACCAGCATCCCCAGAATCGAGAGCATCAATGAGAAGGATTTTCATTCATTTCACCACGCCGTCAATCCACCATCCACAACCAGGCAATGGCCGGTGATGTAGGAAGCTTCGTCAGACACAAGAAACGCGGCCGCACTAGCTATCTCATCCGCCAAGGCCATTCGGCAAAGCATGGTTTTTTTCGAATATCTTTTCACAAATTCGTCCGACTGCCGTTCCGGCGAAGAGACTCCTCCGGCGACCAGAGCGTTCACCCGCACTCCACATTCCCCCCAAGCAGCGGCCAGCCAGCGTGTTGCGCCTTCGGCCGCAGCTTTCACCGCACTATATTGCACCGGCGTTGGCTCCATCCCCTCTGGATAAATCCGATGGTCCACTCCGGCTCGTCCATAGATAGAAGACAGAAACACTACGCTCGCTGGCTGACCAGTGAGCCGCGCTAAACAATTCCGCAGCAACAATACGTGGCCGGCAATATCGACTTCGAACAAGCTGGTAAAAGAATCGTGTGTAATCTTTTGGAACGGTACACCCACGCCCTCTCTCAATGAGGCGTTCGCCACGATGATAGTAGGTAAACCCGCCTTCGTCTCAACATAATCCAGGCAGCGGCAAATACTTTCCTCGTTCGCCAAGTCGAGCTGCACCGCAATATATTTCCCGCCTTCTCGCTGTTCGGCCCATCCTTTGGCTTTCGATAAGTCCCGGGAAGTGATCGCCACGGTAGCTTGTTCTGCGGCCAGGCGCATTGCGATTGCGCCCCCCAACAAGCCCGTACCTCCCGTGACTAGCGCCACGCGATCTCTGAGGCCTTTCACGCGGTCCTTTCCGCCAATAGCAGTTCGGCGAGTTTGAGATCAAATTCCAGGGCTACATGTACCGATCTCTCTGGCAGTGTTTCTATAACGCCCATGCGTTTGCCGAAAAAATGGCCGACTTCCGCCAGCGCGGGAATACGCGCGATCTTAATGGAACCATTCGGACGAAACACCTGCGGTAGTAGTGGACGTTCCTTTACATATTCCTCGCCAAAATACATTCGCCAGTAGCCCTTTCCATTAGGAACAACCGCCCAATGAAAGTCGTGCGGATCTACAGGCGTCACACTCACTAGAAAATCCAGGTCACTTTCATGAAACTTTCTTACCGCAGCTCTTAGGTCGTCCACGCTCCGCAGCGGCGAGGTAGGCTGGAGGCAGACCATCGCATCGCTTGGGCGCCCTTGCTCTGCCAGATGCCGGGCAAGGTATTGGCAGGGTACGTGAGAGGCAACCAGATCACCGCACAACTCGGCAGGCATCATGATCGGAACACTCGCCCCGTGCGCACAAGCAACCTCGGCTATCTCCTGGTCCTCGGTGCAGACATACACATGATCGAAAAATCCGCTCGCGCGCGCCACATCGATGGAGTGAACGATAAGTGGAACGCCCCCCAGGCTGCGCAAATTTTTTCTCGCGAGACGCTTACTCCCTCCACGCGCCGGAATAGCGCAAAGCAACTGTTCAGTCATTTATCCGACCCGATGCGAAAGCGGCGTGATGCACGGGCTCCAGAGGAGATTCGCCGTCTCGTCCTGTCAGCCCGTGAACCAGCAGTTCCGCCAGCTGCAAATCTTGCTCGTCGTCAATGTCGATTCCGCGGTTCGCATCTATCGGAGCAAGGTGAAATGGCGATCCATAGAAGGCGTCTTGAGCGAGGAAATCTTCCGTACGCGCCCACCAGATCGCACCGGTCGGACAGAATGTTCGCGGGAGATC